>JBGPFV010000015.1:0-17858 GCA_041483535.1 Terriglobia bacterium
TACTCTTTCAAGAAGGCGGCGGTGTTCGTCTTATCGTCCTGAGAGACTCCAACGATGGCGACTTTCTGGCTACTGTAGGCTTTGTGCAGGCGTTCGAAAAACGGAAACGCATACTGGCACACGGGGCAGGAGACTTTGAAGAATACGGCCAACACCGGTCCGCGGTGGAGTGCGTCTAGCAATGAGAATTTGCCGCCATCGAGGGCGGTCAGAGAAAAGTCAGAAGCCTTGGTTCCCTCCTGCAATGCAGGCATACTTTTCGAACCTCCGAACAGGCGATCGAGCCACGGCATACGCGCCTTCCGATTTTAGATGACGCCGGCGGCTTTGAGGATTTTTCGCGTCAGGCCGGTGATGGGGAAATGGGAAATGTTTGCGACTGGGATCCATTGGCCTTTGGCGGTCCGGGCTGTGTGTACATGGACGGCGTAGTCGGTCACGGTGATGGAATGGCGGAAAGTGCGCCAGGCGACGGGAACGGGCGTGGGCCGCCGCTTTTGCGACAGTTGCGGCAACTCCCACATGCCGGGCATGAGCGGCGCTTTTCTCGGGCGCTGGACGAGCCGGATGCTGCCGTTGCGCTGGTTTAGCACGCACCAGATTTCTTTCTTAATCCGGCGGCTCGAGGGCGGAGTTGGAGTCTTGCCGGGCGGGGACGCGCGGCCCTCCATTGTTATTGTGCCGTTTGCGCCTTGCTTGAAGTTGGATGGTTGGGTTACACACCATTTCCGGACCGGACAGCTTGGGCAGCGGGGCTGGCGGGGCACGCACACGGTTGCGCCGAGTTCCATCATGGCCTGATTGAAATCCCCGGGCCGAGAACTCGCGAGAAGGGCTCGGGCATGTTGCCAGGTTTGGGGCGTTGTAAGATTGATGCCGGTCAATCTTTGCAACACACGCTCGACATTGCCATCGACAACGGCCACAGGCTCCGCAAAGGCGATGCTGGCAACGGCAGCGGCGGTGTAGCGTCCGATGCCGGGAAGAATTTGGAGGGTTTCCGCAGTTTGCGGGAAGCGGCCGCCGTGCTTCCGCACGAGTTCTTTTGCGCTCTGATACAACATGCGTGCCCGGCGGTAGTAGCCGAGGCCGCTCCAGGCGGCAAGCACAGCGTCTTCCGTAGCTGCGGCGAGCGCTTGAACATTCGGGAAACGCTTAAGGAAAATGCGGTAGTGGTCGACGACGGCGGCTACGCGCGTCTGCTGCAGCATGATTTCGCTGAGCCAAATGCGGTAGGGATCGCGAGTCTTGCGCCAGGGAAGTTCGCGGCGATGCTGGTCGTACCAGCTGAGCAGCGCCTGCCGGAAACGGCCGAGGTGCTTGCTCGTGTGGGGACGGACGCCCCGGCGAGCCTGCCCTGAGCGAAGTCGAAGGGTCCAGTCCGAGCGCAGCTCGGCAGTTGGCGGCGGCGCGGGCGATGCAAAGTCAGTCCTCCGATTTCCAGCCGGACGCATGGCGCGATTCTACCCTGACCCGGTGGACTCAGCCGGCGGCCTGATCCAGATTTGACCGCGGGGAGAGGGCCCACGATAATGAGAAGGCCTGGTACCCGCGGCACACGCGTGAACATTAACCCGAACCGGCAGGATGAGTATGACGAAATTCGACCGCAAGGTGGGAGAGGCCTCCGTGCGCTTCAAGCGCTCGGTCGCGAACATTGCCGAGACTCTGGAAAAGGAAACGGCGGAACTGGTGACGTATCTGAACGACGAGGTGGTACCAGCGGTGCGGACCCATTCCTCGAAGGCGCTGCGAACGGCGGCGGGAAAGCTTTCGGAGTTCGCGGATTTTCTGGAAAGAGAGCGCAAGGAGTCTTGAATCGCCTCGCTTGCAGGTACTCGCCTGAGAACGCGCGGCGGCTGGCGGCATGGGTGTTGTCATGCAATCTGCCATGTCTCCTATTCCTTCTAATGCTGGGCATCGCGCTGCTCAGCGGCTGTGGCCGGCATAAACCCACACAGGCGCAGGTTCCGCCGCCCATCCCGCAGGAAGGGGGGAAGCCATCTCTCACTCCGCCTTCCGGTGAAACCAGGGGCCACAACGAGAAAATCGAAATTCCCCCCGGCGCGAAACCGATCTTTGAAGAAACGGGAATGGCGAGTTGGTACGGCGCTCCGTATCACCACCGGCGCGGATCGAACGGCGAGGTTTACGACATGAACGCGATGACGGCGGCGCATCTTACGTTGCCGCTGGGCTCGATTGTCCGCATCACGAATTTGAAGACCGGAAATTCGGCGTTGGTGCGGATCACCGATCGCGGCCCGTTCGTCGAAGGACGCATCGTCGATCTTTCACTGGCCGCCGCGAAGGCCTTGGATGTGTACTTACCGGGCACCGCGAAAGTCCGGTTGGAGGTGATGCAGGCGCCCGCGCCTCTCGATACGGGTGGACGCTGGGCGGTTCAGATCGGCTCCTTCACCGGGGAGAAAGCAGCGGCGAACATGGCCGCACATCTGCAGAAGCGGTACCAGACGGCCCAAGTGCTGAAGTTTAAGAGTCCGGTGGGAGTCTGGTGGGTGCGTGTGCGAGTGCTGGACGACGACCGTCAGCGCGCGTCCACTCTGGCCCGCGAGACGGAGACGGCGGAGGGGTCGGTGTTCCTGGTGCGGCTCGATTGAAAACATTTCTTGCAACAGGTTGCTAAGTTAGTGCTATTGTTTCTGCCAGAGATATAGAGCACCTATCTCCAGAGTTACTTGCCGGATGATCGTAATGCCAGGCGAGGGGAGACTCACTTATGGCGGATTGTCTATTCTGCCGGATTATTCGCGGCGAAGTGCCATCCAAGAAAGTTTTTGAAGACCAGCACACATTTGCCTTTGAAGATTTGAACCCGCAAGGCCCGACCCACGTACTGGTTGTCCCGAAGAAGCATATTGCCGGCTTGAAGGAAGCGGCGGCGGAAGACGCGGAACTGGTGGGGCGCTGTCACCTGGTGGCCGCGCGCATTGCACGCGAGCGGTCGATTGAAGATGGCTACCGCACGGTGCTGAACGTGGGTCCGCGCGCGGGGCAATCGGTTTTTCATCTGCACGTGCACCTGATTGGTGGGCGCTCGCTGCAATGGCCCCCGGGATAGAGTCGTGTCCCGCAGATCTGCGACCCAAATCAATGCGTATTTACGACTCGAACTTGCGGGGGCGTCCGGTCCCTCCCCCAGCAGCTTGAATCATCTTCCGCTCCCCGAAATCTTCTGACTCACTTCTCTGGCTTACAATCGTGGGATGGCAAAACTGACTTTGGTGTACGGTCTGCGTCTGCTGCCCTCCGATGAGGTAGCGGAGGTGGGCACGGCAACGATCAAGCTGAAAAATGGGAAGGATGCTCGCGTCGCCATGCACATTCTGGAGGGTGGCAAAGACGAGATTGAGAAGCAGCTCAAGACGAGTATCGCGGCTTTTTTCGACATTTATCCTGAGATATGACGCCTGCGCTATGACGCCGGAGCTATGTCGGCGGGTGCGGCGTCTAATGGGCAGGCGGTGAATCAGGCCACGGGATGAGACTGATCTCTCTGGAATTCGAAAGCAAACTGCGCGAAAAAGGGCTCTGGCCGCAGACTTGGGTCGCATGGGCGGCGCTCTACGCGCTGGCGCTCGACCTGCTTCTGGTCGCGGTGCAGCAGTTGACGCGTGGGGTAAGTCCCGCAACGTCGGCGAGCCTCGGAGGCTGGGTAACATTTCTCAGCGGGCTGGCGATTGTTTTGCTTGCGCTTGCCGGGTACCGCTGGCTGCGTGCGAAACTGCTGTGGCGTCTGCGGAACCGGTTAATCGTTACGTACGTTTTTATTGGCGTGATTCCGGTCCTTCTGTGGGTGATGATTTCGCTGATCACGCTCTATCTTCTTGCCTGGCAGTTCGCCGGCTTTATCGTAACTTCCGACATCACCACCCACCTGCGCAACATGGAAGCAGCGAATCGAGCCATCGCCCATCACCTGGCGGCACAAATCGCCGATAGTGGAACGCTCGATGCCGGAAGCGTCGCCCGGACAAGGCCGCACCGGCCGGAGTGGTCGCGACGGCAAGTGTGCGCTTGGTACCGCAACCAGCAGTCTTACTGCTCCGGGCCCGAGGGCGCGGCTAGCTTTGATTCTCCTTCGTTTATGACTGGGGACTTCCGCGACCTGGTGAGCGACCGCGGCAAACTCTATCTGCGCACGGCGACGGTAGTTGCGGCCAACCCAGAGTCTTTGCGCGTGATTTCGAGTGAGCCGCTGGACAGGGATTTTGTCGAGCCGATCGCGGCCAATCTCGGCCGGATCACGGTTTACGGAGCGGAGAGCCCAACTCCAAGCTCAACCGCAACCGGGCAGCAGGACGACTCGAAGTCCCTTCTAACCTTCGATTACCGGACACTGCGCAAACAGATTCTTTCCGCGGGGAAGATTCCACCGGCGAGCAGCGCGCTCGATATCGAGATTCCCTTAGTAAGAATCCAACTGCAAGTGGTGGATTGGGCCACGGGAAAACCATCCCCCTTGGGAGCGCTCACGGTGGTCGAAACGCGGCCCTCGGTGCTCGCCGCGAGGCTTTTTGCGGAGCGGGGAGAATTCGCCAGGGGTGTGGAATATATTTTGTTGTCGATCGCAATCGTGCTAGTGATCAGCGGGCCGCTGGCGCTGTACGTTGGCACCAAGCTGACGCACAGCATTACGTCGGCCGTGGACCAACTCTACGAAGGCACCCAGCACGTCAATCGCGGTGATTTCAGCCATCGCATCAAGGTGCAGTCGAGCGATCAACTGGCCACGCTCGCAAATTCCTTTAACTCCATGACCACGTCGATCGAGAAGCTGGTTCAGGAGCAGAAGGAAAAGCAGCGTCTGGAAGGCGAATTGGCGATTGCGCAGGAAGTGCAAGCGCTGCTCTATCCCAAGATGATTAGGCAACTGGAAAGCCTGGAAGTGCACGGGTTCTGCCGTCCGGCGCGGACGGTGAGCGGGGACTACTACGATTTTCTCGGGCTGAATTCCGACAAGCTGATGCTGGCGGTGGGCGACATCAGTGGCAAAGGGATTTCAGCGGCGTTGATGATGGCGACGATCCACTCGGCGGTGCGCGCCTACAGCATCGAAGACCTGGCTGCGCTGGGAGCACCGGCGGCGATGGCGGTGGTGGGGGGCACGGGGCGGATGCTGGCTTCAGAAGCAAGGGAAAGGGAAGTCTCTCCAGCGGCGCTGCTGACGCTGCTCAACCATCAACTCTACGAAAGCACTCCGGCGGCAAAGTACGCGACTTTGTTTTTGGGACTCTATGACGGAGCGACGCGTCGGCTCACCTACGCAAACGGCGGTCACCTGCCGCCGATCGTGATTTCTGAAGATGGCTCGTCCCGGCTGCTGGACTGCGGCGGAACGGTGGTTGGCCTGTTCGACAACCGGAGTTTTCCGGAAGCGACGGTCGAACTCCGCCCCGGCGATGTGCTGGTGGCCTACAGTGACGGCGTGACCGAGCCGGAAAACGATTATGGCGAGTTTGGCGAGGAGCGGCTGATCCAACTGGTGCGCTCGAATCGCCATTTGCCGCTCGAGCGCATCACGGAAATCGTTACCGCCGCGGTGGAGGACTGGATCGGTAACAACGAACAGCCGGACGATGTGACGCTGGTGCTGGCTCGCGCGAAATAGGACCGAGGCCTGCGAGGCATCGACTGCCTCCAGCAGCCGTCCCGAGGTATTATTGTTTGTTTCGTCGGCTATTGTTCTCAGGAGGACGTGGATGCCGCAAGACAACTTGACCATCACCGACAACCGCACCGGACAGAACTACACCCTTCCCGTCGAAAACGGGACCATCCGCGCCATGGATTTGCGCAAGATCAAGACCGGGCCCGAGGATTTCGGCTTGATGACCTACGACCCCGCGTTCATGAATACGGCTTCCTGCCGGAGCGCGATCACCTATATCGACGGCGATCGGGGAATCCTGCGCTACCGCGGCTATCCGATTGAGGTTCTCGCCGAACATTGCACCTATCTGGAAGTTGCCTACCTGCTTCTGTTCGGCGAACTGCCCAACGCGAGTCAATTGAAGGATTGGGTGGAAGACATCACGCACCACACCATGCTCCATGAAACCACCAAGAAGTTCATGGAAGGCTTCGGCCACAACGCGCACCCCATGGCAATGCTGGTGAGTACGGTGGCGGCGCTGTCCACGGTGTATCCGGATGCGAAGAACATTCACGACCCCGCGGTCCGGCTGCTGCAGATCAAGCGCCTGGTCGGCAAGATGCCCTCGATCGCGGCCATGTCGTATCGTCACATGGTCGGGTTTCCCTACATCTATCCTGACAACGACCTCAGCTATGCTGCGAACTTCATGAACATGCTGTGGAAGATGGTCGAGCCGAAGTATCTTGCCAATCCGGTGATTTCGCGGGCGCTGGACATCCTGTTTATTCTGCACGCCGACCACGAGCAGAACTGCAGCACCAACGCCATGCGCGCCGTGGGCAGTTCCCAAAGCGACCCCTACCTGGCCACGGCTGCCGCCGCCGCCGCTCTTTCCGGCCCCTTGCACGGCGGAGCGAACGAAGAAGTGCTGCACATGCTGGACGAAATCGGTTCCAAGGAAAACATCCCCGCTTACATCAAGAAGATCAAGGACGGCAAAGGCCGGCTGATGGGCTTCGGGCACCGGGTTTACAAGAACTACGATCCTCGCGCCCGGATCATCAAGTGGGCCGCCGACCAGGTGTTCGAAGTGACCGGGCGGAATGCCAAGCTTGAGATTGCTCTGGAATTGGAGCGCATCGCGCTCGAAGACGAATATTTCGTGAAGCGCAAGCTCTATCCCAACGTGGACTTCTATTCCGGCATCATCTACCAGGCGATGGGCTTCAAACCCGAGATGTTTACGGTGCTGTTCGCCATTCCGCGCACCATCGGCTGGCTGTCGCAATGGCAGGAGATGTTGACCGACCCCGAACAGAAGATCGCGCGCCCGCGCCAGGTCTGGATCGGGCACGAGACGCGGGAATTCGTGCCGATCGCGAAGCGCTGAAGTGTTTTGCGTGAGAACTTAGTTTTCTGGCGATCTAATGGAAGCAGATTGTCGGAAATCCAGCCCGGAGGGGCGATCGAACTCAGCCCAGCGCTTCAGCGCTGGGAAAAGTCTGCGGTCTGGACTCGAGGAGCGCGAGAGCCGTCGGCAACAGGACGACGGCGTGGCATCTGGGTGCGGCTTCTTGGCTCCCATTCTGGAAGCGGATACTCGAGGGTTTGCCCAAACCGGACGTACACGCCCTTTCGGTAACCCCCGGTAATCGTCGGTAACCATCGGACTGCTCCGACCAGCCTTACAATAACCTTACTCCGCCATCCCCGTTGCGCGGTTGGAGGGGTTTCGCCTGGGAATCTCCCGGCGAGGTTCGAACCCGTTCGGCGCTGGCGGAAATCATTGGCGTTGGACCGGAAAAAGGCTGGAGTCCGCACATTTTATGGCGTTTGGTTTCGGCTTCAACAAACAGAAGGCTCTCAGCGCCGCGGAAAAGTTTGTCCAGCAGGGCAAGCTGCAGAACGCCATCGCTGAGTACGACAAGGTCCTGCAACACGATGCCAAGGACCTTACCGTCAACAACACCATTGGCGATCTCTACGCGCGTTTGGGGGACAGCGGCAAAGCCATCGAGTGCTTCAAGAAGGTGGGCGATGCCTATGCCGCACAGGGCTTCACGGTTAAGGGCATCGCCATGTACAAGAAGATCACCAAGCTCCAGCCGAGCGCGGATGGATCTCTGAAACTGGCGGAACTCTACACCCAGCAGGGGCTGTTCAACGACGCCCGCGCCCAGTACCTGCACGTCGCCGAAGACTTCATGAAGCGTGGCGACCTCGAACAAGCGGTGCGCCTTTTCCAGAAGGTCCTCGAAATGGACCCGGAAAATGTACCCATGCGGGTAAAGCTGGCCGAGGTTTATGTCCGCCTCGGGAAGAAGAAGGAAGCGTGGGAGATTTTCAGCGCGGCGGCGGAAGCCCTGCGCGCGCGGGGATCGCTCGCCGCCGCCGAAGACATTCTGAAGCGGATGCTGGTGCTCGATCCGGGCAACGGCTACGTTCTGCTGCTGCGTGGGAAGGCCGCGCTCGAAAGCGACGATCCCAAGAACGCCATCGCCTACCTGGAGAAGACGGCCGACCTGGATTCTCATCCCGAAGGTTTGCGCGATCTGCTGAAAGCGTACCTGCAAATCGGAGACTTAACCAAGGCTGCTCCGATCGCCGAGAAGCTGCTCGCGGTGCACAACGATTCCGAGGGGATGTTTCTGCTGGCGGAAGGTGCGGCGCGCCTCGGTCAGTATCGCCAGGCGCTTGAGGTTTATACCGAGCATGCCGATCGCCTGCTGGCGACGGACTCGACCAAACTGCTGGCCAGCCTGCATGCCATGATCGCTCGGGTGCGCGACGATTCGGGCGCGCTGGACGAGTTGTTGCATCTGCTGAACAAAGCCGGCGAGAGCACCCACGTCAACGAAGTCACCGAGCTGTTGGCTCACGCCTCGGTCAAGAACGGAGACCTGGCGCGGGCTCGCGATCTGTACCAGGCGCTGGCCACCTCCGAGCCCCAAAACCAGATTCACCTGCAGAACTATGAGCAGGTGGTGCAGCGCATGGCGGGAACTTCGCCCAGCAACGGGATCACTGCCGAAGAGGGAGCGGTCATCGTCGAAGAGTTGGAGGCGACGGCGCCGGTCATCGATCAGTTTTATCCCGACGCCATCGCCATCGCCGTGCGCTCGGCCGTTACCGATGCGGATTTGTTCCTCTCCTACAATCTGCCGGACAAGGCGGTCGTGCCCCTGTTGGGAGCTCTGCCGCAGGCCCCGCGCGACGCGCGCCTGAACCAGCGTCTGGCCGCGCTCCATACGCGCTTCCAGCGTTTTACCGAAGCCGCCGTCTGCTGCCGCACGCTCGAAAGCGTGTACCACGATGCGGGCTACCCGGATGAAGCCGTGCGCTATGGAGAGTTGGCCGCGCGCTACGAACAGAGCGCGGAAGGTGCTCCGGCATCGGCCGCAGCCCCAACGTCCGCTGCATCGCCTGCCGCTCAGTCGGCGATGGCTGTGCTCGCCTTCGCTTCATCGGATGCCGTTCCGCCCACAGCCCGCGCTGCCGCTGCAGCTTCGTCCGCGCTCTGGCCGATGGCCGCTCCGGTAACTTCCGGCGACAGTGCCGCGGACGCGCATCCAGAATTCGCCGTCCAGGAATCGACCGGCCATTCGCCGGCGGACGCGCACGAGCCTGCCTCCGGGCCCTCCTCCGAAATCTCTTCGGACCTTTCCTCGGAATGGGAAGACTCGCTTTCCGTCGACCAGCCCGCTCCGGCCGACGAGCCCGCTCCGGTGGCGGAACTGCCGGCCGCTTTCGCAGCCGATGCCGATGCTTCCAACAATCCCGAGATCGCCGAGACGGTCGAAGAAATCCGTTTCTATCTCGATCACTACATGACCGACCAGGCCCGCGCCGGGATCGAGAAGCTCGAATCCCTGACCCGCGATGCGCGTATTCTCGATCCGTTGCGCGCTGCCCTCGAATCCAGCGGCCAGCCGCTGGCCGAGCCCGAGCCCGAAATCACCGAGATCAATGCCGATGAGCCTGCGGATTTCGAAGTTGCCATGGAGACCGGGCAAGCGTCCGAGGCCACCGCCGCGCCCGATCTTCCGGCCGATTATCACGAAGAGTCCCACCACGTGACCCACGGTGAGGCTCCAGCGGAACTCGCGCCGGAACCGGCCCAGGCCGAAGCCGCCCACGCCGGGGCCAGCGACCTGACCGCATTGGTCGCGGATCTGGAAGCTTCGCTCGGCGATTCTTTCCCGCACGCGCAGCCGCCCGCAGCCCATATACCGGCAGCCCAATTTCCCGACGCCCCGCCGTTGCCGGGCTGGCCCGCGGCGCCAGGGCCAGCAGCAGTCCGAACGCTGCGACCCGAGCCCGTGGCCAGCGTCGAAAGTGAAGCTTCCGCCTCCGCCGCCACACGCGCGACCGCCGCATCGGCGGGAGCGGCCAACGCGGGCGCAACTCCTGCCATGGCCATGAGCTACAGCCCTGCCCCGGTACGCCCCTTGGGAGCCGGAGCGCAGGCCATGCATCCGTCCGACAGCGTCGATCTTTCGGAGATGTTCGGGGAGTTGAAACAGGAACTCGAAGAAGAGGTTGCCGCCGGTGATGACGATCCGGAAACCCATTACAACCTGGGCGTTGCCTTCCGTGAGATGGGCCTGCTCGACGAAGCCATCGCCGAATTGCAGAAGGTCTGCAACGCGATCGATCGCGGCAAGGCATTTTCGCAGCCCGTTCAGACCTACACCTGGCTGGCCCAATGCTTCCTCGATAAAGGAGTTCCCGACGCGGCCATCCGCTGGTATGAAAAGGCGCTGAGCATCCCCGGACTCGATAACGAAGCGCGTGTGGCCATCAACTACGAGCTGGGCTCGGCCTGCGAAACCGCCCAGGACAAGCCTGCAGCCCTACGTCATTTCACCAGCGTATACGGCGCAAATATCGATTATCGCGATGTGGCCGAGCGCATTCAGGCTCTGAAGTCGTAGAATGCACCCAGTGGGTTCGAAATTTGCGTGAGGGATCCGAGCCCGATCCCGCGCCGACCTCACGGCCTTACGAATGGCCTTACGAATCACGACGCGTGGATGATTTCCGATCCCATGATTTCCGATCCCAAGCTACCTTTTGCCAGCGACCCCACCCGTGTCGGAGAACTCGGATCCCCGGCGGAAACTTCGGCCCCGGCCGTACCCGTTTCCGTTTCCCGGCCCTTGCCTTCGGCGGCGCGTCTCTGGCTCCGCCGCATCGGAGTGCTTCTGTTCGTGTTTTTGTGTGCAACGCTTGGGGTGATGCTGATGATTCTGCCCTGGCGTCCCGAGTGGTCCGACAACCCTCTGCTCCTCCCGTATCCCACGCTTCGCGCCATCGTAGCTAGCGGTTTCGCGCGCGGCGTTTCGACCGGTCTGGGCGTGCTCAATGTGTGGATCGGATTTTGGGAGGCGATTCAATATCGGGAAGAATGAACGTGGAGAGCCGGGCGTCCCCGCCCGGCTGGACGGGCGAGACGCCCGTCGCTCCACCAACGATTGACTTACTTATGACCGATCAAAAACTCAAAACCGCTCCGCTCGCGTATCAGAACCAACCGTTTCTCAACAGTCCTGACGGCAGAATCCTGCGCATACTGTCCGAGTACAGCGAGCCGCTCTCGCGCTTCCGCCGCGAGCAGATTCAGGACACGGTCGTCTTCTTCGGCTCCGCCCGCATCCACAGCTGCGATAACGCCAGCAGCCGGCTGACCGAAGTTCGCGGCAACGGCGCTCAGGTCTCCGCCGCCCAGCAAGCCCAAGATATGAAGCGCGCCGAGGCCGCCGTGGACATGGCTCGCTACTACGAAGACGCGCGCCGGTTGGCCCGCCTGCTGACCGAATGGTCCGCCCAGATTCCGGCCAAGCGCCACCGCTTTGTCGTCACCACCGGCGGCGGCCCCGGCATCATGGAAGCCGCCAATCTTGGCGCCCACGAAGCGGGAGGAAAAACTATCGGGCTCAACATCAACCTACCCTTCGAGCAGAATCCGAACCCTTACATCACGCCTTCGCTCAACTTTGAGTTCCATTACTTTTTCATGCGCAAGTTCTGGTTCGCGTATCTCGCCAAGGGGTTGGTGATCTTTCCCGGAGGCTTTGGCACGCTCGACGAACTTTTTGAGATCCTCACCCTCGCGCAGACGGAAAAGCTCGCCAAGAAAATTGTCGTCGTCATCTATGGCAGCGCTTACTGGAAAAAGATCGTCAATTTCGAAGCCATGGTCGACGCCGGCGTGATCTCCGCCCCGGACCTCGATCTGTTCAAGATGTCCGATTCGCCGGAAGAAAGTTTCGAGTTTCTGAAAGAAGGACTGACCAGATACCATCTCGGCCCGCAACAACCCAAGCGCAAAGGCGAGGCGGCGGTTCCGGAAATCGCCAAGACGCGGCCGTAGCCCGTGGGGCGCGGACACTCTGGTCCGCGTGCCCGTAGCGACGCAGATTGCCGCGCCTCCCGCCTTTTCTCCCACCACGTTCTCTTCGCGAGCAAGACGGGGCAAGCCCCGTCTCTACGGCTTGAACTCCCGGCGCCCTGTCTCCGTATACACTCCTCTGGGTCGGTGTTTTCCGGAGGCAAAAATTAAGATGCCCTCACGAATATTCCTGGCGACAGGGCTCTGTTGCCTGATTTTCTTCTGCGCAATTTTCTGCGCACCGTCCGCGCTCGCTCAACCACCCTCCGCGAACCAGATGCCATCCGTGATCCAGGTTCCCGCCGAGGCACAGGCCTCGCCGCACTTCGATGCCACTGCGGCCACCAACGCGTATCTCGCGCAGATTCCCGCCGACAAGACGGCCCGTTCCGACGCCTATTTCGAAGGCGGCTACTGGATGATTCTTTGGGACTTCCTCTACGGAGTTGTAGTCGCGCTGCTATTACTGAATCTGCGGTGGTCCACCCGTATGCGCGACCTTGCCGGGCGGGTTACTCGCTTTAAGCCGGTGCATACCTGCGTGTACTGGCTGCAATTCCTCGTGCTCACCAGCGTCCTCACGTTCCCGCTCACGATTTACGAAGACTATTTCCGCGAACATAAGTACGGACTCGCCACGCAAACCTTCGGCCCCTGGATGGGAGATCAGATGAAGGATCTTGGAGTGAACCTGGTCCTGGGCGGACTGCTGGCGGTGTTGCTGTTCGGGGTGGTTCGCCGCCTGCCGCGAACCTGGTGGATCTGGGGAGCGGCCGTGACCAGCCTGTTCTGGATCTTCACGGCGCTGATCGTGCCGGTCTTTATCGTTCCCATTTTCAATAAGGTGACGCGCCTTGACGACCCGAAGATCGTCGATTCTATTCTTAGTCTGGCGCGGGCCAACGGCATCCCCGCCAAAGATGTGTACATGATGGACGCTTCGCGTCAGACGACGCGGATGAGCGCGAACGTCAGCGGCTTCGCCAACACCACGCGCATCACCCTCAATGACAACCTCCTGCGCCGCGGCTCGCCGGAAGAAATTCAGGCGGTCATGGGACACGAGATGGGGCACTACGTTCTGAATCACGTCTACAAGGGCACTATGTTTTTGTCGATCATAACGGTGCTGGCTTTCGCTTACTTGCGCTGGGCAATCGGCTGGACGCTCCACCGCTGGGGCGAGAAGTGGCAGATTCGAGGCCTGGGCGACACCGCGGTTCTTCCGCTCGTGGTGCTGCTGGCCTCCGTTTTTGTTTTCGCCATCACACCGATCTCGAATACTCTCATTCGCACGCAGGAATACGAAGCGGACATGTACGGCCTGAACACAAGCCGGCAGCCCGACGGCTTTGTCCAGGCAGCGATCCATCTCGGCGAATACCGCAAGATGAGCCCCGGCCCCGTCGAGGAGTGGGTCTTCTTCGATCACCCCAGCGGACGCAATCGCATTTATGCCGCCATGCGCTGGAAAGCTGAGAATTTGAAGCTATTCACCGCTCCACAGGGATGCAAGTGTGGGGACGGGCGCCCTCGCCCGTCCAGCCGAGCACAGCTCGGCCTTCTGCCGGTGGCCACAGCAACTCTGGATTCCCGTGAGTGGTGCCATGTTCGCGGATAAGAGCGTCCGGCTACACAAGGTGAGTACCGTCTCGTAGTAGGCTGAGAGCTGATGGCCGCCCGCTGTCTGCTCTATTACATCACCGACCGAAGCCAGTTTCAGGGCGACGAAGCTGCGTGCCGCCGCGCTCTCCTCGCCACGGTCGCCGAGGCCGCGCGTGCCGGCGTCGACTACATCCAACTCCGCGAAAGAAATTTGAGCACGCGCGAACTCGAGCAACTCGCCCGCCAAGCCGTGCATGTCATTCAGGAACTCAGATCTGAGAACCGGGAACTGAGAACTCGTCTCTTAATCAACTCCCGCTCCGACATTGCGATTGCCGTTGGTGCCGATGGCGTCCACCTGCGCTCCGATGACATTGCCGCCTGCGAAGCGCGAAGCCTCTGGACGCAAGCGCTCGCTGGTAGCTCGCAGCCCGCAGTTCGCAGCCCTCTCCTCGCCGCCTCGTGCCACGCCGCCGCCGATGTCTTCCGCGCTGAATCTGAGGCTGTCGACTTCGCCGTTTTCGCTCCGGTATTTGAAAAGAGAGCCGCGCCTGGAACCGAACCCGCGGGCCTCGCCGCCTTACGCGAAGCCTGCCGGGCAAAGATCCCGGTGCTCGCTCTGGGCGGCGTCAACCTGAGGAACGCAGCATCGTGCCTTAGCGCCGGAGCGGCCGGGGTCGCCGGTATCCGCTTGTTCCAGGAGAATAGAATCGAGGATGTCGTCCGCACGCTGCGGACGCTCTGACACCATGGACGCGGAACTGCTCTCCCGAGCCGAAGAATACGTTCCCACGCTCGTCCGCATCCCCGCCGGACAGTTCCTCATGGGCTGCGACACCGGACAGGACAACGAAAAGCCAGTGCATCGCGTCTGGGTTGACGAATTCCTGCTCGCCGCCCACCAAGTTACCAACGCCGACTATGCACGTTTCCTCGTCGACACCACCTCCCAGCCGCCTCCGTTCTGGAGCGATCCCGCGTTTAACCATCCCGAGCAGCCGGTGGTCGGAGTGTCGTGGCACGAGGCAGTCCGCTATTGCGAGTGGCTCAGCACAAGCACCAAAACAAAGTTTCGCTTGCCCACCGAGGCCGAGTGGGAGCGCGCGGCTCGCGGAGGTAGTGAGGACGCAGGCGCGCTGTTTCCGTGGGGAGACGCGCCTCCGCAGTCGTTGCCCGGATACGCCGGTCGTTGCGCCGGCCATTGGAAGACGGGCCCCGAGCCCATCGGCCAAGCTGGACCAACCGCACACGGGCTCTACAACATGTGCGACAACGTGCATGAGTGGTGCAGCGACTGGTACGCGCCTGATTACTACGCGGTGTCGCCCGAGCGTAATCCACACGGCCCTGAAACCGGCGACCGTCGCGCTTCCCGAGGAGGTTCGTGGCGTCACCACGTAAAGATGTCGCGCTGCGCCGCTCGCTCCAGCATCCCTCCTGAGTTTAAGTACGCCGACTATGGATTCCGCGTCGCCTGCGACGCCGCAATCGTGTAGATTGGTGGGCGTTTCATGCAAAGGAGAAGCATGTACTCTCTACGCTCAATCGATGTCATGTCCTGCGCCAAGATGATGGGCACCATTTACGGCTGTCTTGGATTGATTTTTCTGCCATTCCTACTATTAGGTGGGTTCGGCAGTCTGTTATTCGGACGAGGTTCTGCGTCTGCTTCTGGAATCGCGATGCTGTTCCTCGCGATTCTGGCCCCAATCATTTACGGAGTCATGGGGTTTGTTATGGGAGCATTCACCGCCTGGGTTTATAACTTGGTTGCCCGGCGGATAGGCGGCATGCGGTTGGAGTTGAGAGCGGAGGTCTCTAGTTCGCCATCCTCCTTGGGTGCCCTCTAGAACCAAAGACAGGAACGCGGATCGACGCAGCTGGATCGAAGCGTCCAAGCCCACCCCCAGTGGAGATTCTATGACGGACCTCGCTACTCACTACCTCGAAGAGATCAAACGCCAGTTCCGTGGCCACAAGCGCATGGGCGAAGCGGCCATGGCTCAGCTCGAGGACAAAGATTTTTTCGCGACACTCGACCCGGAATCGAACTCCGTTGCTGTACTCGTCAAGCACATCGCCGGTAATGCGCGCTCACGCTTTACCGACTTCCTAATCAGCGACGGCGAGAAGCCCGACCGTTTTCGCGACCAAGAATTTGAGGTCTCGGCGAAAACGACGCGCGAAGAAGTGATGCGCTGGTGGGAACAGGCGTGGTCGCACCTGTTTTCCGCCCTTGACTCGCTTAAGCCCGAAGACGTGCAACGCGCCGTAACCATCCGCCACGAGCCGCACACGGTCATGCAAGCGCTTAACCGCGCGCTCGCCCACTATGCGCAGCACATTGGACAACTCGTCTTCCTTGCCAAGCACCTGCGTTCTTCCGAATGGCAAACGCTCAGCATTCCGCCCGGCAAATCCGAAGACTACAAAGTAGTCGCACCGAAGACCCATAAGCCTGCGCCTTGACCGAAGAGATCTGGAGACTAATTCATGCGAAAAATAGCTGTAATCGCGTTGCTTTTAGCGGTGAGCGCCTCTCTAACCGCGCAGCAGCCAGGCGTCCACGCCGACGCGAATCCCACCGCGGAAGGCGAAATTAAAGCTCTGGAATTGAAGTTGGCGGGACGGATTATTCGGGGCGACTGGGACGAATACGCGAAGTATCTTGCACCCGATTACCTGCACACGCGCTATAACGGCCAAGTCGAAAGCAAAGACGAGGCCATGGCAAGTCTGCGCGACGTTAAGCGCAAGATCATCGTGATGGAAATGGAGCCAGCAGGTCTCGCCATCCGCATCTACGGCGAGACGGCTGTTTCGAATGCGGAGTTCACGATAACGGTTCGGGACTCCGGACAGGTCAAGAGCCGCCGTACCCGCCTGACCGACGTCTTCGTGAAACGCGACGGTCAATGGTGTTTGGTTGCCGGACAGGAGACGCCGATCGGTAAGTAACCTTTCAGTCCCTCGATGTTAGAATAGCCAGTTCGCTCTTTATAATTTCCGCACTCACGAGGGGGTTTCCATGCCCAGCGCTTCTAATGCCTAGTACCATGATTGCAGTGGTCAAGCCGGAAGCCGCCCCGGGCGCGGAAATCCGCGAAGTCAAGATTCCCACCTACGGACGCACCGACGTCCTTGTCAAAGTCAAAGTCGCCTCCATCTGCGGCACCGATCTCCATATTTATGAATGGGACCGCTGGGCCCAGGGACGCATTCATCCGCCGCTCATCCCCGGCCACGAATTCTGCGGCGAGGTGGCCGCGTTCGGCGATGAAGTCACCAGCGTGAAGGAAGGCGATTTCGTATCCGCCGAAATGCACGTGGCCTGCGGCAAGTGCCTGCAGTGCCGCACCGGCGAAGCTCACATCTGCCAGAACGTGAAAATTATCGGCGTCGACTCCGATGGGGCTTTCGCCGAGTACGTCGTCATCCCCGAGTCGAATATCTGGAAACTCGATCCCGCCATCCCACAGGAATACGCATCCATCCTCGATCCGCTGGGCAACGCAGTGCACACGGTGCTGGCTGGAGAAATCGCCGCGAAAACCGTAGCCATCACCGGCTGCGGCCCCATCGGATTGTTCTCGATCGCAGTGGCGCGAGCCGTGGGCGCAACCACTATCTTCGCCATCGAAGTCAACGAACATCGACGAAAACTCGCGACAAAAATGAACGCGGACTACACGCTCAATCCCTCCAAAGAAGATGTACGTGCCATCATTGCCGAAAAAACCGGAGGCCTCGGCGTGGACGTGGTCCTCGAAATGGCCGGCCATCCCGACGCCATTCGCACCGCTTTCGACATCGTGCGGCGCGGCGGACGTGTTTCCCTGCTCGGCCTCACCTCGAAACCCATCCCGCTGAATTTCTCCGAAGACATCATCTTCAAAGGCCTCACCATTCAAGGCATCAACGGCCGCCGCATGTACCAAACCTGGTACCAGATGACCGCCCTGCTTAAAAGCGGACGCCTCGATCTGCATCCCGTAATCACCGACCGCATCCCGATGAAGGAGTTTTCCAAAGCCATGGCCCGCCTGAAAACCGGCGAAGCCAGCAAGATCCTGGTGTATCCAAACGGAACGAAATAGCGCGTGGCGATTCCTCCCGGACCCTTGCAGACTGTAGTAAAACTGTAGTAGCCGGAGAGGTGGCCGAGTGGTTGATGGCACCGGTCTTGAAAACCGGCATACCTGAAAGGGTATCGGGGGTTCGAATCCCTCCCTCTCCGCCAGA
>JBGPFV010000016.1:0-17732 GCA_041483535.1 Terriglobia bacterium
GTCGCCGTAAGGATTGCCGAAGGCCATCGAGATATAGACGACTGTGTCGAGACCGGCTTCGTCGGCTTTCTTCTCGATCTTCTCCAGTTCCTCGATGGCTTCTTCCAGAGTCTGCCGTTGATTGTTCTGCAAAAATGTTGGCGAGATCGAGTAGGGGAAACCCAGCGTGCGCACGGCGTCGGTCGCAATCGCCCGCTGCGCCCCTTTTTCGTTGACCACGATGCCGATGATTTCCACGTCGTCGGGCGGGTCGAGTTCTTTCAAAACTTCTTCGGAGTCGGCCATCTGGGGAACGGCGTTAGGAGAGACGAAGCTGACGGCGTCGATGTGCTTGAATCCGGCGGAAATCAGGGCTTGAAGATAGTTGATCTTTAGGTCGGCAGGGATCTGGCCCTTCAGGCCTTGCCAGGCATCACGCGGACATTCGATTAACTTGATGGAGTCAGTAGTCGGCATTTGGCCCTGAGCTGCTTTGCTGCTAGCTCCTAATCCATGATCGATGCAGTCGACGAAAGCAGGCCCTTCGCTTCGCGCAGGATGCAAGTTTGTTTCGGACTGCACTTTTAGCCGTCTGCATAGTCCCTCATCTACGGCGGCCCATCGAACAGATCACGTTTGCAGCACTCCCACCTTAAACTCGGGTACGTCGGGATTCAGCGACGCCGCTTCCAGCGCCTGCGTGATGGCGTGGCGCGTTTCCATGGGGTCGATGATCTTATCGATCCAGAGGCGGGCGGCGCCATAGCGCGGGTCAGTCTGCTCGTCGTAGGTTTTCTTGGTTGAGTCGAAAAGCTCTTTTCTTTCTTCTTCGCTCAACTTTTTTCCGCTGCGCTCCAGTTGCTTCACTTTGATTTCCACCAGCGTGCCGGCGGCGGCGTCTCCGCTCATGACCGCGTATTTTGCGGTGGGCCAGGCGAAGACGAAGCGGGGATCGTAGGCTTTGCCGCACATGGCGTAATGTCCGGCGCCGAACGAACCACCGACGATCACGGTGATCTTGGGCACGACGGAGTTCGACACCGCATTCACCATCTTTGCTCCGGCTTTGATGATGCCGGTCCACTCGGCATCGCGTCCCACCATGAAGCCGTTGACGTCGTGGAAAAACACGAGCGGGATCAGGTTCTGGTTGCAGTCCATGATGAAGCGGGCGGCTTTTTCGGCGGACTCGGTATAGATGACGCCGCCGAACTCGACGCGCTTGTGGCCTTCGTGATCGGTCTGGTGCGCGTGGAGTTTCTGGTTGGCGACGATGCCGACAGCGAAGCCTCCAATGCGAGCGTAGCCGCAGATCAGGGTTTTGCCATACTCGGGCTTGTACTCGTCGAAGCGGCTTTCATCCACGATGCGCGCCAGAATTTCTTTCATGTCGTAGGGGCGCGCGGACGAAGCGTCATAGGCGCCGTAGATTTCTTCGGCCGGCATCACCGGGTCCGCGGGCTGTTTGCGATCCCAGACGGATTGGCGGCGGTATCCCCACTTTTCTATGAGCGAACGGATACGGGCGAGGCAGGCTTCGTCGTTCGGTTCGCGGAAATCGACGGTGCCGCTGATGGCGGAGTGCATGGCGGCTCCTCCTAATTCTTCGGCGGAAACTTTCTGCCCGATGGCGGCTTGCACCAGCGCGGGGCCGGCGAGGAACAGGCCACTGCCATCGGTCATGAGAACGTGGTCGCACATCACGGGAAGATATCCGCCTCCGGCCACGCACATGCCCATGATGGCGGCAATCTGCGGAATGCCCATGGCCGACATGACCGCGTTATTGCGGAAGACGCGACCGAAATCGTCGGCGTCGGGAAAGACGTCTTCTTGCAGCGGAAGGAATACTCCGGCGGAGTCAACGAGGTAGATGGTCGGAATGCGATTTTCGATGGCGATGTTTTGGGCGCGGATGACCTTCTTGGTGGTCATGGGGAAGAAGGCGCCGGCTTTGACGGTGGCGTCGTTCACGATGAGCATGACCATGCGGCTTTCGATGCGGGCCAGTCCGGTGATGACACCGGCGGCCGGGGCGCCGCCCCATTCTTCATACATTTTGTGCGCCGCATAGACGCTGAGTTCGAAAAAAGACCCGGGGTCGGCGAGTAGATGGATGCGCTCGCGAGCGGTGAGGCGTGATTTGGCGTGCTGGTTTTCGATGGCTTTCGGGCCACCGCCTTCGCGGATGTTCTCCTCTTCGTTGCGAACCTGGGCGACCAGGTCGGCGAGCCCGCGCATGTTCGATTCGAAGCGAAGAGAGCTGGCGTCGAGCCTGGTGGGGAGGACGTTGTCAATGGAGAGGGCCGTGGAATCGGTACGTTCGCGCATGAGGGGTGAGTTCCAAACTTCTTGCGAAACTACTTACTATATCAGCGGGGCGAAGGGACGGACGCTACAATCTACCCATGTTGCGGAAGGTTAGCTCCCGGCCCGATTGGCAGATCGCCTTGGGGGTCACAGTTGGGTTGCGCGGGTTTTACTCGGCGATGGCAGCGGCCTTTTTGCTGTTTCTGCATCCGGATCCGGCGCTGATTCGCAGCAATGCGCTCACCGAAACTTTGCCATCCCCGCACGGTCTGCATTATGCGTTGCTTGGGATTTGGGAGCGCTTCGATACGCTCTGGTTCCTGCGCATCGCCGAGCACGGTTACGACCGGCCCATCGCGGTGATTTTTTACCCGTTGTATCCGGCGGCGATCCGGCTGATGAGCGGGTTGGTGCCAGCGACGGTGGCAGCCCTTCTGGTCTCGACTGTGGCGACGTTCTTCTTATTCTGGGGACTGCTGCGTCTGGCGAGCGAAATATCGGAGGCAGGAAAACTCCGCACGCTGTTGCTGCTCTGCGTGTGGCCGACCAGCTTTGTGCTTTTCGCGGGCTACGCGGATTCCCTGACCCTTGCGCTGGCGGTCTGGGCCATCATCTTTGGGCGGGAAGCACGGTGGGAAGCGGCAACCGCGTGCGGACTGCTTGCGGGATTGGCGCGGCCCACGGGTGTGCTGGTCTTTATCCCGCTGCTGGTGATGGCACTGCGCAGCCGGCAAGCCAAGGCGCTGGCGGTGGCGCTAACTCCCCTCGGATTGTTGAGTTATTGGGGTTGGCTGCGGTGGTCGGGGCGACTTTCCGTGGTGGAAGCGTACCGGCTCTATCAGGGTATGACTATGGTTCCGCCGTGGAGGGGTTTAGCAGAAGCGCTGCGGTTGATCGTGGCCGAGCACGATATTCTGCTGGCCATCAAGCTGGGCCTGGTGATCATGGTTGCGGTGATCAGCCTGCGGCGTGATGTGCGAGCCCAACTGCGGATCGAGGACAAGGCGTTCGCGCTGGCGGTAATTTTGCAGATGCTGATGTACACGGGGCGTCCGCTGCTGGGGGCGGTGCGATACGTGCTCATGGTGTATCCCGCGTTTCTGGTCTGCGGAGCCTACTCCGAGCGTTGGAATAGAAAGCAGTTTGGCTTCTGTCTCACCGCGCTCGGGCTCCTGAACCTGACCTGGATGTGGGCATTCCTGAACTGGTCGCTGGTTCTGTGAGCCGTCCATCGAAAGTAGTGACCATGGCAAGTACTTTTGAACTCAACCCGACGTTCTGTTTCACTCTGCTGGGCACGTTCGCGATCTACGTGTGGACGCGCCCGTCGCGGTCGGCATGGTTGGCGGTTCTGATCGTCGCAGTCGGTTTGCGCTGGGCGTGCATCCGCTGGATGGGCGGCCTGGGCGCGTATTACGGCGTGTGGTGGATTAGCTGGGGAGCCTTTCTTGGTATTGCCAGCCTGATAATTCTGGCCGCTCAGATCGCTCGACCACGCGACCGATTGCCCGACCCCGAGAGGAAAGCCTTTCGCCAGACCTTTTATGCCGGAGCGGTCTTCCCTCTGTTCAGTCTGCTGATCGGTTATACAGTTCCGCTGACGACCTGGCTTCGCCACAGGACCTACGATGCCATCCTGCTGGCGTTTGATGGAGGCCTCGGATTTCAACCAAGTTTCGTGCTGGGACGATTTCTGCCGGAGGGTTCCAACTGGTGGGGACTCACTACCGTCGTCTATTATGCGCTGCCGCTGGGGGCCAGCGTTCTTTATGCATCCCATCTTGCGTCCGATCGCGTGGGAAAACGGCAACCCGTCCTGATTCTGGCGCTGTTTCTTTCCCTGATGATCGTGGGTTTTGCCCAGTATGGAATTTATCCCGCAGTCGGTCCGAAGCATGCGTTTGCCGCGCTCTACCCCCGGAATCCGCCGCTGGTTAGTCAGATTGCGATTGAACCCATTACGGTGCCCGACGCCCCTCGCAATTGCATGCCGTCCCTCCACTTGGCGGGCGCATTGGTGATCTGCTGGAACTCGCGGATTTGGCCGCGATGGGGGCGATGGCTGGCGAGCCTATTTCTGTGGACGACAATTTTCTCCACGCTGGCGTTAGGAGAACACTATCTGGTCGACCTGGTAGTCGCGGTTCCATTCACGCTGATTTTTCAGGCGGCCTGGACCGTGTCGGTGCCGTGGGCGCAGCCTGTCCGCCGCGAGCCCCTAATGATCGGCACGATGCTCACAGTCGTCTGGTACGTATGGCTGCGCTTTGGCCTGCGGCTGTTCCTGGTTTCGCCGGTAATTTCGTGGAGTTTGATGCTCCTAACCGTGGCCTGGTGCCTGGCGCTGGAGAAAAGATTAAGCAGCGGTGCCCGGGTCTCAATGAGCGGAACTATCGAACGGTAGATCGGCTACCTGTCGCGATGCTGGTGTTGTGCCGGAGTGAGAATTGCCCTGTCGCCTTCACTGGCGAGTTGACGCACCGCCTCGGCGACGGGATCTTCGGCGATTGCGTTCACCATTCCTATTTCCAGGGCTCGAGCCGCGGAAACCTTTTCCGCGGCGACGAAAAGCTCCAGCGCCCGGCTCTTCCCGATCAGGCGCGGCAAGCGTTGCGTTCCTCCCCATCCGGTCATGAGGCCGAGAGCGGCGCCGCGATGTCCGAAGACGGCGTGGGGAGCGGCGATCCTGCGGTGACAGGCGAGCGCGAGATCGAGGCCTCCGCCCATGCAGTGGCCTTCGACGGCGGCGATGACTGGCGCGGGATAGCTGGCGATGGCGTTCATCAGCGTTTGTCCCATGGCGGAGAAGCGGTAGGCTTCGGGGCCGGTTAGGGCGGCGATTTCGTTCAGGTCCGCGCCCACCGAAAAGAATTGGCGATTGCCGGCGATGATCAGGGGGCCGAGTTGCTTTTCCAGGTCGTCTTCCAATTCATCTTTCAGATGATTGACGGCGGCGGTCAGGGCGAGCACGCAGGCGCGGGTGAGGCGGTTGGTACCGTCGGGCGAAGCGAGGCGGAGGATGCGTACCGGGCCGTCGAACTCGATACAGAAGAAGAGAGAAGTCACGGAAACATAATGCACTATTGCACGGGCGCAAGGCGTGGTTCCTTGATGGCGCACGCGAAAGCAGGTCCTTCGCTTCGCTCAGGATGACAAATTGTGGACGGATGAAAATTGTAGAAGCATGACAACTTTTGAATGGAGTTTCCAGTTCCGATCACAACTAACGGATCGTGCACTAAACGACCGGCACGCCCTGCGGCGTTACGTGCTCGCGGATAAACTTCACGATGTTGTCCATGGGGGTACCGGGCTGGAAGATGGCGGCCACGCCGATATTCTTGAGGCCTTCGATATCCTGATCGGGAATGATGCCGCCAACCAGCACCAGCACGTCATCCATTTTGTTTTGCTTCAGAAGTTCCATCACGCGCGGAACGATCGCGTTGTGCGCGCCCGAGAGAATCGAGAGTCCGATGACCTGCACGTCTTCCTGCAGCGAGGCGCTGACGACCATCTCCGGCGTCTGGCGCAGGCCGGTGTAGATGACCTCCATACCGGCGTCGCGGAGGGCTCGAGCGATGACCTTGGCGCCGCGGTCGTGGCCGTCGAGGCCGGGCTTTGCAACCAGGACGCGGATTTTGGGGGCAGTGGACATCGAGAACATTTAACCACAGAGGACACAGAGGAGCACAGGGGAAACCGGCGGCAGTGAGCAGAACGCGGGTCGCCCGTCCCCACTCGCCCGTCCCCACACGATCACGGCTTCACCCCCAACTGCCAGAACAGAAACGAATACATATCGGTACTCTCTTCGATCTGCTTGGTCACGGGCTTACCCTGGCCGTGTCCGGCTTTAGTTTCGATACGCAGCAGAATCGGCTTGTCTTTGCTGGCGCCGTTCTTAGCTTCGGCTTGCAGGAGCGCGGCCATCTTTTTCGCGTGCATAGGGTCGACGCGCGTATCGGTATCTCCCGTCGTGAAGAGGATGGCGGGATATTCCTGCCCCGGCTTCACATGATGATAGGGTGAGTACGCGTAGAGCCACTCGAACTGCTTGGCGTCTTCGGCGGAGCCGTACTCCGGAATCCAAAGCTTTGCGATCTGGAAATTCTGATAGCGCAGCATATCGAGCAGGGGAACCTGACAGACCACCGCGCGGAACAGATCCGGTCGCTGCGTGATCATCGCGCCCATGAGCAGGCCGCCGTTGGAACCACCGTGAATGGCGAGGTGATCTTTGTCCGTGTACTTCTGCGCGATGAGAAATTCGCCGGCGGCGATGAAGTCATCAAACACGTTCTGCTTTTTCTCCAGCATGCCGGCGCGATGCCAGTCTTCGCCGAACTCGGCGCCGCCGCGCAGGTTGGCCACCGCGTAAATACCGCCGTGCTCCATCCAGAGGTACATGCTGCGGCTGAAACTTGGGGTCATCGAGATGTTAAAACCGCCGTAGCCGGTCAGCAGGGTCGGGTTCTTGCCGTTCTTTTCGATTCCCTTTTTGCCGACGACAAACATCGGGACCTTCGTGCCGTCTTTCGACGTGTACCAAACCTGCTGCACGTCATAGGCGGAAGGATCAATGGAGGGCGCGTCCACCTTGGCCCAGAGCGCGCTCTTCAGGTCGGTCAAGTCAACTTTGGTCAAATCGACTTTGGTCAAGTCGGCGCGGTAGATCGAGGGGGGCACGGTGAAGGACTGGAATCCGAAAAAGATTTCGTCGCGGTCATAGCGGCCGGAGACGCTGAAAACAGTTCCGATGGCGGGCAGAGGAATGTCGGCGAGCTTCTTGCCGTCGAGCCCGAACAGCTTCAACTCGGAAGTGGCATTGTGTTCGTACTGCACCAGGAGCTTGCCGCCGGTCACGCTCGCGTTCTGCAACACAGCGTCCGACTGGGGGATGATTTCCTTCCAGTTCTGGCGCTTGGCATTGGTCGCGTCGGCAACAAAGACGCGATAGCGGGGCGCATCTTCGTTGGTGGTGATGTAGAGTTTGCCCGCAAAAAAGTCGGCGCCGTAAAGGAAATCTTTTCCCGTCGTAATCTCGAGCGGAGGAGCCGTCGAAGCGAGGTCCTTCAGAAACATTTCGGTTTTCGTCCAGCCGTGCGCCTCGCCGATCAGCAGCCAGCGCCCGTCTTCCGAAAGGGTGACATCGGGCCACCACTCCGGGTCGCGGCCTGCGCCGAAAATCAACGGGTCTTTTGCGGAATCGGTGCCGAGTGCGTGATAGAACACGTGCCGGTTGTACACTTCCTGCCCCTCCGGAACCTCTCCCTTCTTGGGATAGCGGGTATAGAAGAATCCGGAATTGTCGTGCTTCCAGGCGAGGCTGGCGGCCCGTGTCCTATCAATCGAATCGGGTAGCAGTTTGCCGCCGGCGGTCTCGATCACGCGGAGTGTGCTGACCTCGGAGCCGCTCGGCGAGGTCCCATAGGCGACGTACTTGCCGTCCTCCGACGCGTACCACCAGTCGAGAGCAATGGTCCCATCGGCCGCGAGTTGGTTGACGTCGAGGAGCACGCGGTCTTCATTGTTCGGTCCGCCCTTCAAGCTCTCGCGCACATAAAGGACAGGCTGGTTCTGGTTGCCTTCGCGGCGGGTGTGGAAATAGTACTTACCACCCATCTGCGGAGCTCCGACGGTGCCAATCTCAAGCAATTGCGAGAGGCGCGCATTGATCTTGTCGCGCCCCGGCAGCGGGTCGAGGATGGAGCGCGTGTAGCTGAGTTCCTGCTCGACGTAGAGCTTGGTGTCAGGATCGTTCGTATTTTCGAGGTAGCGGTAGCGATCGACGATCTTGTGACCCTGAACCGTGTCCTCGACCGGGATAACTTTGGCTTTCGGCGGACCGGCCGCGCTGGCAGGAACGGCGGAATCTCCGGGCCGGGAATCCTCCGCCGCGACCAGGGCAACGACACCGATGAGAAGAATCAGGGGGAAAATCAACAAACGCGAACCTCCCAGCATAAACACCTCACTCTGGTTGTGGACGACACGCCGAGGATTAGGTTAGCACTAATCGTTGGGCACACCGCGGACGCGAGCCGCCCGACGCGCGAGTTTCCAATCCGCAGCAGCCTCTGATATGATTTTGTTGACCATGTCAGCACGCATCGAAGCGTGCTCCCACTCCTCAGTAGCTCAATGGCAGAGCATCCGGCTGTTAACCGGAGGGTTGTAGGTTCGAGTCCTACCTGAGGAGCCATTCTTTTGCCGCTGTTTTTCCAACCGCTTACGCAAAAGCAAGACGCTTTGTACTGGATTTGTGCTGCCGAACCTGGGAACACTGGGCTCTCCGGAATATTCAGTATTCATTCAAGGAGTTGATCCGGAAAAATTGTTCTTAGCGATCGTACAGCGTGACCAAGGTTCGAAGTCTCGCGCTCAACTCGCCGCTCAATGCGCCCGGACGATAGCGCCATTTCCAATTTCCGCTGACTTTGCCGGGAAGATTCATGCGCGCCTCGCTGCCCAGGCCCAGCACATCCTGCAACGGGACCATGGCAACGTCAGCGACCGACGCCATTACGGCGCGGATCATGACCCAGTTGATTTCGGAATCGTCATTGGATTTGAAATTGAGATAGGCGCGGGCGAAGTCGTGTTCTTTGCGAACATCGTCTGGAGTGCGCGTGCTGTCACCGGCGCCGGAACTCGCCCACCAACCCACCGTCGTGTCATTGTCGTGACCGCCGGTGTAGGCGACCAGGTCGCGACTGTAATTGTGCGGACGAAACGATGGACCCTGGGGATCGGTGCCGAAGGCGAATTGCAAAAGACTCATGCCCGGCAGACCGAACTGGTGCCGCAGCTTCTCGACCGGCGGGGTGATGACGCCCAGATTTTCCGCGACCATGGGCAGTCCGCCGAATACGTTCTGTAGTGTCGAAAGAAATTCTTCTCCGGGCCCTTGCACCCAGCGCCCGTGAATGGCGGTGGTTTCGCTGGCGGGAATCTCCCAATAGGATTCGAAGCCGCGGAAATGATCGAGACGCACCGTATCGAAAAGGGCGAGCGAGGAGCGGAAGCGTTCGATCCACCACTTGTATCCGCCGGCGGCCAGCAGGTCCCAGCGATAAATAGGATTCCCCCAAAGCTGTCCGGTGGCGCTGAAATAATCCGGGGGCACGCCGGAGACAACGGTCGGGCAGCCCCGATCGTCGAGGTAGTACAGATCGGGATGAGCCCATATGTCAGCGCTGTCGTGCGCTACATAGATTGGGATGTCGCCCATGAAACGGATGCCGCGCTGCTGGCAATAGATCTTCAGTTGTTCCCACTGCCGGAAGAATTCGAATTGCCAATACTTGTAGGCCATGAGTTCCGGCGCCAGTTTCCTGGACCACTCGCGCACCGCGCGCGGGTCTCGCTGGCGAATGGGCGGATCCCATGAGGTCCAGATGGTTCCATGATGTGCATCTTTGCAGGCCATGAAGAGGGCGTAGTCGTCGAGCCATGGACGGGCGCTCTCGCAAAAGCGGTCGAAGGCGGCGCGATCGGCGCGGGCACCGTCGGCAAAGAAAACCTGGGCGGCGCGGCGCAAGGCCGCGAACTTAAATTCGATCACCGGCCCATAGTCAACGAAGTCTTCGGGAAATGATGGGGCTTCGGCCAGGTCCGACGCCTGGAGCAAACCCTGATCGCGCAGACGCTCAAGACTGAGCAACATGGGATTGCCGGCGAAGGCGGAGAAGCACTGGTAGGGGGAATCGCCGTATCCGGTGGGATTTAGCGGCAGCACTTGCCACAATTTTTGTCCGGCGGCAGAGAGGAAGTCGGCAAATTCATAGGCGCAGAGGCCTAAATCGCCGATGCCGAAGCGGCCGGGCAGAGAAGTGAGGTGCAGCAGGATTCCACTACAGCGCGGGAATTTCACCTGGTAACCATACGCAGATTGGCGGCGTTAGGGCAAGACGTCAGGCTTTTGCTCCATCATTGGCCCACTTCCGCGATCAGCAGTCCGAAGGGCTCGAGGCTCACTTCATTGCCTTTTGCCGAAGCCTCGGGCGATGCGATCAGGCTCTTCAAGGCAGTTCGGGCCACCACGGATGGCCTTCCGCGTCGAGCGGCTGGGCCTGAACCGCGGCGAAAAGGGAGCAACACAACGTCAGCAACGGCAGGAGCAGCGACAGTATTGACGACCGCCTGGACATGAGGTTTCTCCTCGGAAGAACATAAAGGGGCCGCGGGAAGTTAGCCAATGGACGCACCCGCCAGAGGACCCAGGTGCCGTGGCTCTGAACCGAGGCTAGACGATGGCTTCTTTTTCTTTGGCCGCGTAGTGGGACTCGACGTAGTCGTCAAGAATTTTGATGAACTCGGCGACGATCTTGTCGCCTTTCAGGGTGGTGAACAGGCGGCCATCCACGTAGACGGGAGCCTTCGGTTCTTCGAAAGTTCCGGGCAGAGAGATTCCCAGGCTGGCGTGCTTGGATTCGCCGGGGCCGTTGACAACGCAGCCCATCACGGCGACTTTCATTTCTTCCACGCCCGTGTAGTGGCCCTTCCAGACGGGCATCTGCTCGCGCAGGTAGGTTTGGATCTGCTCCGCCATCTCCTGAAAGAAAGTACTGGTGGTGCGGCCGCAACCGGGGCAGGCGGTGACTTGCGGGGTGAAGCTGCGAATGCCGAGCGACTGCAAGATCTGCTGCGCCACTCGGACTTCTTCGGTGCGATCGCCGCCGGGAGCGGGCGTGAGAGAAACACGAATCGTGTCGCCGATGCCTTCCTGCAGCAGCACCGCCATGGCCGCGCTCGAAGCCACGATGCCTTTCGCGCCCATGCCGGCTTCGGTGAGTCCTAGATGCAGGGGATACTCGCAGCGCGAGGCCAACATGCGATACACATCGATCAGATCCTGTACGCCGCTGACTTTCGCGCTCAGGATGATCTGGTCGGGGCGCATTCCGTGCCGCTCGGCCAGTTCCGCCGAACTGAGCGCGCTTACCACAATCGCTTCCATGGTGACTTCGCGGGCGTCTTTCGGCTCCGGCAGGCGCGAGTTCTCGTCCATCATCCTGGTCAACAGCGACTGGTCGAGCGAGCCCCAGTTCACGCCGATACGCACCGGCTTCTGGTGCTTCACGGCAACCTCGATCATGGTGCGGAAGTTGTCGTCGTTCTTGCGTCCGATGCTGGCATTGCCGGGATTGATGCGGTACTTGGCCAGGCCTTCGGCGCAGCCGGGGTATTTGGTCAGCAGGAGGTGTCCGTTGTAATGGAAGTCACCGATGATGGGCACGCGCAAGCCCTGCTTCTCAAGCCCTTCGACGATGTGGGGGATGGCCTTGGCGGCATCGTCATTGTTGACGGTGACGCGGACGACTTCGCTGCCGGCACGTGCCAGCGCGGCGACCTGCTTTATGGTGCCGGGGATGTCCGCGGTATCGGTGTTGGTCATGGACTGCACCATAACCGGTGCATTGCTGCCCACGCGGACTGCGCCGATGGTGGCGGTAACGGTTTTGCGACGGTGAATTTCAGCCATATCGGAAGCCTTATTTTAGCAGGTTACGACAAGAGGGTCGCCCCGGCGACCCGAGGCTGAAGGCGAATTGCTGACGGCATTCCCCTACGGCATCCGCGTGAGGCCCGGCAGGGTCTTGACCAGGTCGTTGTAGATCACCATCACGGCAAAGAGCACGAGAAAGACGAAAGCCGCCTGATAGATGCGTTCTTTGATGGGCAGGCTGATCTCTTTCTGCATAAGGCTCTCGATGAAGAGGAGGAGGATGACGCCACCGTCCAGGATGGGAATTGGCAGCAGGTTCATGATGCCGAGGTTCAAGCTGATGGCGGCGGTGATGCCGAGCAGCGGAATCCAGCCTTTCTCGCGGGCGGCTTCGCCAATGTCCCTGCCGATGCCAATCGGGCCATCGACCTGGCGCATGGAGACTTTGTGCTGCACCATCTTTTGCAGTAACTCAAGGATGAGGAAAGAGCTTCTCTTGTTGTCCGATAAAGAGCGTTTCAGCGCGTCCGAGAAACTGAGCTCTATAACTTTGGTGGGAAGGCTGGCGACGCCGATCCGGTAGGCTGGTCCTTGCGCGCCTCCTCCCGGCGAGAGGGCCGGTTTCACCGTGACGGTCAGTTTCTGGCCGTTGCGGAGAATCACCAGTTCCAGAGGCTGATCTTTGGTGCGGTTCAAAAGTTGGATGAGCGCTCCCAGGTGGGGAATGTCCTGCCCGTTCGCGGAGAGGATCTCGTCTCCGATCTTGATCCCGGCCTTGGCGGCGGGCATCCCGGGTTCGACCAGTGTCAAAGCACCCGTGGACTCCTGCGGCACCCAACCGATGGCGCCGTATTGATAGGACCCGAACGGCTCCGGAACCAGGACCTTCTCCGTGACTTTGCCGTCGCGCTCAATGCCGAATTTCAGGGGCTGATTCGGGCTGAGCATGGCCTTGACTTCCAGTTGCTCCCAATTCGGATTCTGGATGCCCTCGACCCGGACAATCTTGTCGCCCCTCTGGATTCCTGCCTTTTCAGCGGGAGTATTTGGGTTCACCCATCCCACAACGGCCGGCTCGTCGAGATCGGCGGGGTATTCGTAGTGCAACATGTAGACGCCGGTGAGCAGGGCGACGGCCAGCATGACGTTCATCGCCGGTCCGGCCAGGGCTACGAGGAAGCGCTGCCAGCGCGGATGCGAGAGAAACTCCCCCGGATCGCCGGTGCGGTCGTCCATCGGGTTCTCGCCCGACATCTTCACGTACCCACCCAGCGGAATGGCGCTGATGCGATAGTCGGTATCGCCTTTCTTGAAGCCCAGCAGCCGCTTGCCAAAGCCGATGGAAAACACTTCCACCCGGACGCCGAAATACTTGGCGACGGCGAAGTGGCCGAACTCATGAATCAGGATCATGAATCCGAGCACGATTCCCATGATGAAAATGGTGTGAAGGATGGACAAAAGCTGCGGCATCATTCTTTAGATTACTCCAAAATTCCTATCGCGAAATGGCCCCGATGGGCGATCCCTTTCGGCGGCGTGGTTTCACCATTTCTCTTGCCAAAAGGCGGGCCTCGGTATCCAGAGCAAGTACCTTCTGTATAGATTCCAAATGTCCGGCGGGCGTTGCCGCCATCGTTTCTTCGATGATCCGCGGAATGTCCTCGAATCCGATCTGCTCCCCCAGAAACGCGGCCACCGCGACCTCGTCGGCGGCGTTCAGGGCGATGGTCTTTGCCCCTCCGGCGGCCGCCGCTTCGTAGGCCAAAGCGAGACAAGGAAATTTACTCATATCCGGGGGGGAGAAATCCAGATGCCTTAAGTCACTGATCGAGAAGCGCAACTCCGACGGGATGCGCTCCGGATACGTCAGCGCATACAAAATGGGCAGACGCATGTCGGTCACGGAAATCTGAGCAAGTATGCTGCCATCCACAAATTCGACCAGGGAATGGATCGTAGACTGCGGATGCACAATGACTTGCACGCGCTCGGGCGGGACATGGAACAGGCGGCAGGCCTCGATCACCTCGAACCCTTTGTTCATCAAGGTTGCAGAGTCGATGGTGATCCTTTTCCCCATTTTCCAGGTGGGATGGTTGAGCGCCTGTTGCACCGTAATTGAGGCAAATTCCGACTTCGGCGTCTTCAGAAACGGACCGCCGGAAGCGGTCAGCCAGATGCGGGCCACCTCGTCCATGCGGCCGCCTCGCAGACACTGGTGGACGGCGTTATGTTCGCTGTCGATCGGCAGCAGCGGCTTGCCCTGCTTCCGCGCCTCGGCGGTAATCAACTCGCCCGCCACTACCAGGCATTCCTTGTTGGCCAGTCCAACGGTCTTCCCCGCGCGCACGGCTTCGTAGGTCGCCTCCAGGCCCGAGACTCCCACAATTGCGCTGACCACAAAATCCGCCTCGGGATGGGTCGCCACCCGTACTGTGCCCGCGGCGCCATGCACGACCTCAATCTCGGAGAGGCCCCCACCGCGCAGTTTGGCGCGAAGTGCTTCGGCGTCGTGCTCCTTGGCCAGCGAGATGACTCGCGGCTTCCAGCGCACCGCTTGGTCGAAAGCGAGCTCGGCATTGCTGCCGGCGGCCAACGTGGCGACTTGAAAGCGATCGGGATAGCTCTCGACCACGCTCAATGTACTGCGGCCGATCGAGCCGGTCGAACCCAGGATGGCGATGCGTTTCATGCGGACTTCTTATTGTAAGGGAGGGAAGTGGTTGTTGGGGCTGAGGGCGGGTTACCGTCGCTTATGCCTCGCGGTTGCGCTCTGTTTCGGTTTTCGCTTGAAGGCGGGCAAAAGCTTCCTCGCCGTCGATGGGCTTCACCCTGCCGCTTTTCAGTTCGTCATAGCGGCTGTCGAGCATGTCCCGCGTCTTCGCCAGTTCGTCGAAATATGTGGCCAATGCATCCTGCAAAAGCTCATCGGTCCCGCGTCCGCTCTGCGCTGCGAGCTCGTTGAACTTCTTTTCAACGTCGGGGGTGAAATGTACTTCCATGGGCTTCAATATAGGGAAAAGCCTTGCTTGTGGCAAATTGCCGGTCACCCACGGGTAACCGTGCGGACGAACATCAATCATGGGGTGGGATACCCGCCCGAAGATGCTGGAACCGATTGGTTGGTTGTGTCGCGCCAAGCGCCGAAATGTCTCCTCAAAAGAATGGCTACTACGAACAATCCGAGGGAGAGCGCACCGGCCCAAGGAGCAATTTTCCCTGTTCGTGTGTTGCGACGCTCAAGATATCGAAGGGTCTGTTCGTAGCTCAGAATCGTATTTCCATCTCGTTTCAGTTCCCAGAGCCAGTCGAGGTCTCGTCCGAGACTGTCGTGCTTCACGCGGGCAGTCACGTTGTCACCGGCCCGCAGATCCATGACCACGGGAACATCCCGACTTAGATCCTCCTGTGTAAGATGATGAAGACCATCTCTCCCTTGAACGAAAATATGTAGCTTTACACCGCCCTTTCCCCCGTTCGTCACTCGGGGTGCACTTTGCACCGATCCGGCGATAGTCTGAAGGTCACTCTCTTTCGCCAAGTCGAGGCTCGCCGCAAATGGCAGGCCAATCGCTACCAAAGCGAATATCGCAGCATAGATTAAGCACAGGGCTGGCGAATCGCGGCGAGTTGCCCCACGCTTGGCGTTAGCGGACATTTGAGCGGAAATCTCCTTTTCTATGGGGTCAGCTCACGATACGAAAAAATCATACGACTCTGAGTGAGTGCTTTTCCCGCCTACTGCATCAGCCGCCAAGCCCCATACGCCCACACCACCGGCACGGCGAACAGCATGGCGTCGATGCGGTCGAGCATGCCTCCGTGGCCGGGGAGGATCGTGCCGGAATCTTTCACTCCGGCGCCGCGCTTGATAAGGGACTCGACCAGATCGCCCAACTGCGCCGCGAGGTTGACTACCGCCGAAAGCAGAATGATGGGCCACAGGTGCGGCTGCTCCAAACCCCACATGCCATCGCGGCGGTCAATCAATCCAGTCCGCAGCAGAGCGGCACTGATTCCCGGCGCGTGCTGAAACCACAGCGTGCCGACGATCACGCTGGCCAGGATCGACGCTACCGCGCCTTCCCAGGTTTTTTTCGGACTGATCTCCGGCGACATGCGATGGCGTCCCAGCGACTTGCCGACGAAGTATGCGAAGATATCTCCCGCCCAGACGGCTAGTAGCGTGTAGATCGTCCAGATCGCTCCCGCCGGCTGCTGGCGGATCGCGACCAGCAGCGCCATCGGGATCGCAATGTACGCGAAGGCAAACACCGAAGCCGCCGCCGCTGGATAGCCACTGGCCAAGTCGGCGCGCTTCATTGCAACCGTCAGAAATACAAAAGGTGCGAGCGCCGCCGCCAGCGCCAGTCCGTAGAGTATGGCCGTAGTCTCAACCAGGGGCGTACGGTTGGTGGACGCGACAATCACAAACACAAAGAAAAGCGCGACGAAGACATAGGTCGCCTGCCCCAGCGGCTGGACTCCGTAAAGCGTCACCAGTTTTAGGAATTCGACGATGGCCAGCAGGGCGATCGCTCCGGCCACCAGGGCCAGCACATAGAGCGGCGCCTTCAGCACCAGCAGCAGCGCCAGGGGAATCAAAACGACGGCGGTGGCTATGCGCTTGATCATGGATTTAGGTTTCGTCTCTAGGGAGTCGAGCGCGCTGCGAGCACGACAGCTGCCGAGCTGCGCTCGGCTTGGACGGGCGAGGGCGCCCGTCCCCACACGAGCGAATCAACGCTTCGCCTCGGCGTGGGCGCGCGACGCGTGGCCGTCCGGCCCCAGTCCGCCATAGCGGCGATCGCGTTTCTGATATTCCTCAATGCCCTCGAGCAGTTGCACGCCGCGGAAGTCGGGCCACAGCGTCGGCGTCACATAAATTTCCGCATAAGCCAGTTGCCAGAGCAGAAAGTTACTCAGTCGCATCTCGCCGCTGGTGCGAATGACTAAGTCGGGATCGGGCAGACCGCGCGTGTAGAGATGGTCGCTAATCGCCTGCTCGTCGACGTGCATATGATCGAGGCCGCCATTGCGGGAGGCAGCCTCCGCCAGCGAGCGGAAGGCGTCCACGATCTCGCTGCGCGCGCTGTAATTCAAGGCGAGCGTCAGCAGCATTCCGGTATTCTTCGAGGTGGCGTCGCTCGCTTCGGCCATCTCGCGCTGCACCGACTCGGGTAACTCATGCCGGCGCCCGATGTATTGCAAACGGATATTGTTTTCGTTGAGCGTCTTGATTTCCGCTTTGAGATAGCGGCATAAAAGACGCATCAGGAAATCGACTTCCGTCTTCGGACGCTTCTTCCAGTTTTCCTCGGAGAAGGCGTAGAGCGTCAACGCCGGAATTCCGATGCGCGCCGCGGTTTCGACCGTCGAACGCACGGCGGTGACGCCGGCGCGATGTCCGGCGACGCGCGGCATGTGCCGGCGCCGGGCCCAACGCCCGTTTCCGTCCATGATGATGGCGATATGCTGGGGCAGGCGCGCTGGATCGAGTCGCAGGTAAACGTCCGTTTCCTTGCGCTCCATCCCCGCCGGAACCGTGTGTCGCAAGCGGAACTCTCCGAGTCGAAGCTAACACACGAAATCCAGTGCGTGCAACGCGATGGGGCCTTCCGAGTTTGTTGGTGGAGCGCCGGGCATCCCCGCCCGGCTCGAGGGGCGCGATTGCCCTGTGTTTAAATAAAAGCTGTCAAGGGGACTTCGAGATGACAATGAAACTCGTGAAAATGTTAAGCAAGCCCGCCGCGTGGGCGAGTGGATGGACAAGCGCAGTCCTTTGCTTTAGTGCTGCCACGGGATATTGGTTGGCTGAGCAGCGTGGGAGAGCGATCTGCTGGGTTGCACTGGGTGCGATCGAAGTGGCGGCGATTGTCTTGTGACCCCGCCGTGGCTCGGCCGTTATGACTGAACCGGTCCTGCAAGCGTTGGTTTCAGCCCGAGGCGAACACCTCATCCTTTACGACGGGGTATGTGGGCTGTGCAA
>JBGPFV010000017.1:0-16698 GCA_041483535.1 Terriglobia bacterium
CGCCCTACGCGTTCGCGCAGGAAGATGCGCGCGGCCAGCGCATTCGCCACAAAGGTGAGCGAGGCCGACGCCGGTACGACCAGGCTGAGGTTCCCCCAGGAGAGGCCAAAGAGCAGGCTGTAGAACGCGACCCCCATCGCCATAAGGCCGAGCGCAAACGTGGGCGTTGTCAGGATGCGCCCAATGACCGCCAGCACCCCGCGCCGCTTCCAGAGTTCCCCCACGTCACCCACTCGTTTCATGGAGTAGGACAACAGCACGTCTCCGGTGGTCGAGGCCAGAATGATGAGCGTAATCGCCGCCCAGGCGTAGAGATCTTTCATGACTCCACCTCCTGGGAAACGGTATCGCGGGAAACCTCCGCGGAAGGCTCGCGGTGGTGACCGGGCGTAACCGACGGGCCAGCGGCCACGAAGCCCACGCCCGCCGCGATCAGCGCAATGCCCAGCCAGCGTGTCGGCGAGATTTCTTCATGAAAACTGAAGTGCGCAATCAAAGCAACCAGCACATATCCGAGCGAGGTAGCGGGCAACACGTAGGTGAGGTCGGCCCAGGAAAGCGCGGACATATAACAGGCGAAAAAGGTCAGCAGGAAAAGGATTCCCAGGGCAACCCAGGGATTGAGGATGGCGAGCAGCAGACCGGAAAGATTGTGGAGGGAAAAACCGCCTAGCTCTTTCATGCCGCGAGCCAGCAGGGAATCACCCGCGGTGCTAAATACGGTGATTCCCGCCAGGACAAGGTATTTTCGAACTGTCACTTAGGATGTAACTCCGCGCCTAGGAGCCTATGGTGAATTGAGAGCCCGCTCTTTGACGCTCAATTTGTAAGAAATTGTCATCCTGAGCGAAGCGAAGGACCTGCTTTCTCTCCGGCACACAAGACAGCAGATCCTTCGCTTCGCTCAGGATGACAATTCGTGGGTGGTGTAAGCTCGTGCACGAATATTCACCACGCGCTCTAGCACCACGCTCCTAGGCCTTGGCCGGTTCCGGGGCAGGCGCTTCTTCCTTGCGGTTTTCCTGGACCCACTTGTGGCGCTGCGCGCGCAGTTTCAGGAAGGCCCGCGCTTCCTTGTACAAGCGCTTGCGTTCGCCGCCGTCGAACATCGCTTTCCTCAAAATGCGGTACGCGGCCTTGGGACGGAAATAATATTCATCGTAAAAGTGGTGGACCCCCTCAAGCACTTCCGCGGCGGGCAGGCCGGGATACTCGATCTGCACCATCTGGTGTCCGGCGTCGTCCACCATTTTCGACTCGCTGGTGACAAAACCATTCTTCATCGCGAACTCGTGCAGTTCGGTTCCGGGGTAGGCATGCGCGACCGAAACCTGGATCGTCTCCACGTCGAGTTCCTTGGCAAATTTAATCGTGTTCTTGATGGTCTCGCGAGTTTCTCCGGGCAGGCCGAGGATGAAATCTCCGTGGACCACCAGTCCCAGCTTGTGGCAGTCTTTCGTGAACTGGCGGGCGCGTTCGATGGTCGCGCCTTTCTTGATGTTCTTCAGAATCTGCTGATCGCCCGATTCGTAGCCTACGATCAGAAGCCGGCATCCCGCTTCTTTCATGGCCTTGAGGGTTTCAAAGTCGGTGGTGACTCGCGACGTGCAGGACCAGGTCAGGCCCAGCGGTTTCAACTTGGCGCACAACTCGACGGTGCGGGCCTTCTGCAGGTTGAAAGTATCGTCGTCGAAGAAAAATTCCTTGACGTACGGCCAGTAATCTTTCGCTTTGGCCATTTCACGCGCCACGTCGTCGCTGGAGCGTTTGCGCCAGGGGTGTCCGCTGAGCGTCTGGGGCCAGAGGCAGAAGGTGCACTGCGCCGGGCAGCCGCGCGAGGTGTAGAGGGCCACGAACGGGTGGAGCAGGAACGGTACGTTGTAGCGGCGGACATCCAGGTCGCGCCGGTACACGTCGGTCACGTGCGGCAGGGCGTCCAGATTCTCGATCGTCGGCCGGTCGGGATTATGCACGACGCCGCCGTTCTTGCGGTAGGAAATTCCCAGAATATCTTCGATCGGCTTGCCTTGCGCGTATTCGACGATGGAGTAATCGAATTCCTTGCGGCAGGCTACGTCGATCACCTTCGCGTCCAGCAACGACTTTTCGGGCAGCACGCTGACGTGGGGTCCGACGAAGGCAATCTTGATGTGCGGATTGCTGTCTTTGATGGCCTCGGCCATGCGCACATCGCCGGGGAACCCCGGAGTGCTGGTGAACAGCACCAGCAGTTCGTAATCTTTGCAGGTGCGGATCGTCTCTTCCGCCGTGATGTGGTGAGGCGGGGCGTCGAGCAAGCGCGCGCCTTCGAGCATTCCCGTGGGATAGGCGAGCCAAACCGGATACCAGTACGATTCGATCTCACGCGTGGCGGGCCAGCGCGAACCCGCGCCCCCATCGAAATTCTCAAACGAAGGCGGATTCAAAAACAGTGTTTTCAATGGCATAGTGTGAGTCTCTTATTTTAACATTAGATGCGCACACTAAATGCGCGCACACGCCGGTCGACGCTACCATTCAGGTACGTCTTGAACCCCTGTCAAAAGCGTGGAAAGCTTTGTCCTAGTGTGCCTTACACGGCCTCAGATGGCAAAAGAACCTTGCCGAACGTCGCTTTTGCGCATTGAGAGGCGAGAATCGGACTCGGGCGGGAAGCCGTCGGTTTTCCTCCGCGCACCTCGGTGTACCCGGGGGCAGAAGAAAGCCTTAACCACAGGGTACACTGGGTTTCACGGAGGAAGACGGAACCAGTTTCTATTCACTTCGAAGCCGGGCTAGGAAGGGCCCAATTCTCTAACTCCCCGGTTGCCCGCAAGAGATTCATCCGCACCCGCTGGTACTCAAAATCGGCATCCTGGAAAAGCAGATAGCGTTCGGCGGCTTGCGCGCGCGCATCGGCCAATTCGTGCAAGGTGCCAGTCTTCGCGTCGATCTTGGTTTGGGCCGCCTCAAGGCCCGACTCTGCCAGTTGATATTCCAGCTGCGCGACCTCGCGGGCGGCCTCGAGTTGCTCGGCGGCGCGCTGCAGTTTCAGGGTTTCCTCCGCCACCTGATTGCGAGCCGCCTCTGCTTGTTTCTTCGCTTTAAGGGCATCGGCGGCGGCGGCATCAGCTCGGGCGCGCTGGCTGGCGTTGAACAGCGGGATGCGGAGGGCAAAGCCGACCGTGGCATTGTCCACCTGGAAGGTGCCCTTCGGGAAGTATCGGGTGTAGTTATTGAAGGTTGAAAACCTGGCATACTGGGCAGAGAAATCAACGGACGGGTACAAAGCGCGATGCTCGCCCAAAGCTCGCATCGCTTCCGCCAGCGAATGTTGCTCGGCAAACTTGATGACGGGACTGGTGGCGATGGCCTTTTCCGAAAGTTCTTCTTCCGCGGCGACGGGCGGCAGAGCCGGAATAGTTTCGGGCGCGAGTTCGATGGAGGAAACTGGCAAACCGGTCAGCGTCGAGAGATGCCGCCGCAGGACGTCGACGGAGCCATGCGCCTCTGTCTGGTGAAGACGGACACGAGCCGCGACCAGCTTTGCTTTATTCAAGTCCACGCCGCTGTCCACGCCTTCCTGTAGGCGCTCGGCTACTGCTTGCTCCATTTGTCGGGCCTCGGCCTCGTCCTGCTGTAAGCGCACGAGTCGCGCCTCCCACTTTGCCAGTTCAGCGTAGGTCAGGGCGACGTCCTGGATGACGGCGTTGCGCTGGTCTTTGTCCTGAAACTCGGAAGCATGCCAGTCAGTTTTCGCCGCATTTATGAATTGCCGCTGCGAAGGATTGAACACCGAACTCTGCGCGACGACGTTCGCCAGTGCCGGCGCCGACCCTTCGATACTGAGGGGATATCCATAAGTCCAGCCGAGGCCCGAGCCGGCGATCAATTGTGGGAGGTAGTTGTTGTGAAGTTCCCGGTAAGAGGCAAAGGCGTGTTGCACGTCGGCGTTCGCGATCGCCGAACTGGTGCTATGGGCGAGCGCAAGCCGGATGGCGCGCTCCAGCGGCAGCGGTTCAGCCTGGCAGCGCGCTGCGATCGTCAGCGAGGCGGTAATTATGGCGAGCACATTCGTGGAGCGCAACCACCGCGGCAATCGAAATTTCATTTCGTCACCTTCATCTCGTCTCCCTTTATCTCGTCATCCATTGATCAGGCGCAGCACGGATTTGGCCGCTGCTCGGCCGCGACGCACAAATTGTAGTGCGCCGGACGCCAACGGCGCAGCAGCTTTGGAAAATCATTGGGGAAGCCACTCTGCGCGCGGGAAATCTTGCCATCCTCAGTGGACAACTCGATTGAGCGCTTGCTGGGCCATGCCGAAGCTTCGGACCAATGCCAGGGAAGCACGATACTCGCGCGCCGCGCCTGCTTTATCGCCCTGTTTTTCCAGTATTGTGCCCAGGAGATAGTGAGCTTTGTGCGCCGGACCGGCCTCTACTGGCCCCGTGGCGAGATAGCGGTGCAGCAGTTCGATGGCGAAAGGATAGCTTCGCCCGGCGCGATACAACATGTCGGAAGCTTCCGACAGAACCTCGAGTTTGGACGTAGGCGCCTGGCTGAGCTTGACGATGGCTTGCTCCATTTCGTCAAAACGCTTCTGGTTACGGAAAAAGATAGCCAGGTTGAGCCAGGCTTCCGCGTCGCCGTGGCTGAGGTCGATGTACTGGCGATACTCCCGTTCGGCGGTGGTGGCGTCTTTCTTCCTTTCGGCGATGCGAGCGTAAACCCAGTGTTCACGGCCCGAGTCCACGGTTGCGATGAACTGCGCTTGCTCGCGGGCTTTCTGCTCGCCCCCGCCGATGATGCCGGGCGCTGAATAATAGAACTCTGCCAGATCGAGCCGGGCATCTACGTCTTTTGGATTCAGTTGCACCGCACGCTCAAACTCTCCGCGAGCCTTTCCAGCCAAGACTGCCGCGGCGAGGGGATTTGCGCGATCCGCCTTTTCGCCATACACGCGCCCCAGCCAAAGATGGAAGCGGCTGTTGCCCGGATCGAGCGATACGGCTTTTCTGCAGGAAGACTCCGCGCGGTCCCAATCTTCGAGCGCGAAGTAAGCGCGGCAGAGCAGGTTCGCCGATTCCGCGTCCGCCGGCGCCGAAGCGAGATGGCCGTTCAATTCGGCCATGGCTTTATCGATGCAGCCCGCCGCCAGCATGTCCTTGGCGGAATCCGCCACGCTGGCGTTCAACGAGGCCAGGAGAGTGAGGAAAACGAGGAAGACTCTGGAAGGGCGTGTGATCATCTAAAACTTGACCTGCGTGCGGTCGCCGATCGGTTTGCCGTTCGACGCGTTAATCGCAATCACATCCTTGGCGGAAAGGCCGTGCGTGATTTCGACCTGGGTGAGATTGGAAAGCGAAGTCTCCACATTCCGGCGCCTGAGTTCGTGGCCCGTCACCAGCAAAACATAAGGTTTGGTGTCGTCCATTCGCACCGCCTCCCGCGGTACCACCAGCACGTTATCGTGCTCGGCGGCGACGATCGTCACTCCAACGTTGATATTGGGCAAGAGCTTCAAATCCTTGTTATCTACGATGCTGGTGGTCTCGCCTACGTTGCGCGAACCGTGCAATCTCACGGTCGATGGGATGCTAGTCACCGCGGCCCGCCACACTCGCCCAGGGACGGCGTCCCAGGTAATCTCGATGGGATTTCCGGGAGCCAGTCTGGCCACGTCGGGTTCATCGACGAAGGCGCGGACCATCACCTTTCGCAGATCGGCCACTTGCAGCAGAAGGTCTCCGGCTGCGACAAAGCCGCCTTGCTTGGCGGGCAGTGAATACACGATGCCCTCAAAAGGGGCGCGGACGTTCGATTTTGCGAGGACGTCCTGCGCGGCATCGTATGCCGCCTGCGCTTCGGCCTGTTGCGCTGCGACGCGCGCTAACTCTGCATTCGAATATCGTTTGGTCTGCTTTTTTCGAAGAAACGTGAGTTGGGCATCGGCGCGGGCCAGGGTGTTTTCCGCTTCTCGCACTTCACCCGCCGAGGCCGCGCCCTGCTGCTCCAGTTTTCTCAGGGCGTCTAAATTCCGTTGCGCGGAATCCCGGTCGGTGCCGGTTTTCACCAGCTGGGCTTCGAGATCCAACACTTCTTCCTGATTCCCGCCTCGTTCCGTCGCGCCTAGCTCGGCCTTCGCTGCTTGCAATTGCGTCTGAGCACGAGCCGCTTGGGCGCGCGCGTCGGCGTCATCCAGAACGACGAGCAATTGGCCTTGCTTGACGGAATCGCCCTCCTTGACCAGAACGCGCCGGACAGTGGTCGAGACCGGAGCGTGGGCCTCAAAGTTGTTGACGGGCTCAATTTTTCCGTTGGTGGAAATCATGCTGCGAATATCGCTCTGCTCGACCACGGCGGTTCGCACCGGCACTCCGTCATCGCGGTGGGAGACAAAAGCCGCCAGCACGATCACCGCCCCCAGGATGGCAAGCGCCGTCACCCACCAGCGCCGTGGCTGGCGTCCTGAACTGTTTCCATTCAGTGGCATACAGAGAAAGGCGTAAGCTTCAATGTATCATCCATGCCGGGCGGCAGGCAGGCAAAAAGCGCCCTTCCGGATACCTATTTAGATGCGCCGCGACAGCCATTTGCGCCGGTTGCACAAAAAGGCCGAGGAATTTTGCGGCGCCTAAGCGGGGCTCGCTACAATAGGCCATGCCGAAACCGCGCCGCTATACCGACGAGCACGCCCGCGCCGGGCTCGATCACAAGTTTCCCGAAATCGAGACCTGGCCGAACCAGTTTCCAGCCTACGAAATTGTTGTGGATGATCCCGAATTCACATCGGTCTGCCCCAAGACTGGCTTGCCGGACTTTGGCAACATCGTGATCCGCTACGTGCCGGACAAGAAGTGCCTGGAGTTGAAATCACTGAAGGAGTATTTGCGGACGTATCGGAACCTCGGCATCTTCCAGGAGAACATCGTGAATCAAGTGTTGGAGGACGTCGTCCGCTGGGCCAGGCCGGTGTGGGCGGAGGTGAAAGGCGAGTTCCGTCCGCGCGGGGGGATTTCGACGGTGGTGATCGCGCGGTGGCCGCGCAAGAGAGGTCAGAGGTAAGAGGTCAGATTGCAGAAGTAGAACCGACGTGGCGCTCTCTGTTTTTACCTCTGCAATCTGACCTCTAACCTCTGCAATCCTTCCCCATGCTATATTCTCTCGACCTGTGACCCCGGCGAAACTCTATCCCCGCACGGCGCTGGCGCTGCTGACGGCGCTGAACTTGCTCAATTACATCGATCGCTCGGTGTTGTTCGCGGTACAGGACCTGGTCAAAGCCGAGTTCCATCGCAGCGACCTGGCATTCGGCCTGCTCACGACCGTATTTTTCATCTTTTACATGTGCGCGGCGCCTTTCATGGGGCCGCTTTCGCTGCGTTTCTCGCGCAAGCGCGTCATCGTCACTGGAGCCCTGGTGTGGAGCATGGCCACTCTCCTCACCGCCTTCACCAAGAACTTTGATGAACTGCTCATTCGTCATACCCTGGTGGGCATCGGCGAAGCCAGCTTTGTCATTCTTTCTCCAACCTTTGTCGCGGACATGTTTCCTCCCGAAAAGCGAGGGCGGGTGATGGGAGTGTTCTATCTCGCGATCCCGGTCGGAACCGCGCTGGGGTACCTGCTGGGCGGCGTCATGGGCCCAAAGTACGGCTGGCGCGCTCCATTCTACGTGGGAGCTGCACCCGGAGTTCTGCTGGCCTTGCTGCTGCTGTTGATTCCTGAGCCGACGCTGGGCCAATTCGATCCGCCCGAAAGCAAGGTTCCAGAGCGGGACACGTTAAAGAGTTTAATCCGCAATCCCGCATTCCTCACCGCAACCTTCGGCATGGCGATGATGACGTTCGCGCTAGGGGGACTCCAGGTCTGGATGCCAACCTTTCTGCACCGCGCGCATGGTTACAGCCTGGGGGATGCGAGCCTCGTTTTTGGGTTGAGCACTCTCGTTAACGGGCTGGTTGCGTCTCTGGCGGGCGGTTGGATCTCCGATCGCGTGCTGCGGCGAACCAAATCTGCCCACTACCTCGTTTCCGCGGTCAGTTTGGGGTTGGGCATTCCGGCCATGTGCGTCGCCTTGTTTGCCAACGGCAGGACCATGGTGGTGGGTATTTTCGTGGCGGAGTTTTTGCTGCTGCTGAACACCGGTCCACTCAACGCCGCAGTCATTAGTTCGGTCGGACCGCATGTGCGCGCGGCCGCCTTGGCGGCAAACATCTTTGTTTTCCACCTGCTCGGCGATGTGCCATCGGCTGCTCTGATCGGCTACATTTCGGACAAGTATTCGCTGCAGCTCGCCTTTCTGGGTCCGGTCATAGCGATCACGCTCTCTTCTGCCATACTGTTTTACGGTATGCGATTTGCCCCGCCAATACGGGTCAGTGAAGAAGCGGCGGAGTCGCAAGTTCCCTGAGGAGCATCTTCCTAGCAGAATGCATTGGCAAACGTTTCACTGGATTGCAGGCGGCATCCTCGCACTGGCCTGGTTTTCGCGCATTGTGGAAGCGGCCTTCGGCATGCCGCGTATCGCCGACATCACGCGTCCCGAATGGGATCGCACGCCAGCGACTCCAAACGGCGAGCCTAGAGTCGGCATTATCGTTCCGGCGCGCAACGAAGAAGAACATATCCGCGAGACGCTAGTTCAGTTGCTCGGCCTCGATTACTCGAACTACGAAATCATTGCCGTCGACGACCGCTCGACGGACCACACCGGCCAGATCATGGATGAGGTTGCGGCGAGTCCCCAGGCGCACGGCCGGCTCAAGGTGATCCACATTGCAGAACTGCCCGCCGGCTGGTTAGGCAAAACGCATGCCATGTGGACGGCCGGTCAGCAGGCGAACGGGGACTGGTTACTGTTCACCGATGCCGATGTGCGCTTCAAGCCCGATTCTCTGCGGCGCGCCATTGCCTATGCCGACGCGGAGCGAGCCGATCACGTTGTCCTTTTTCCGCGCATGATCATGAAGCGGCCGGGCGAGAGAATGATGATCGCTTTCTTCCAGGCGCTTTTCGTTTTCGGACACCGCCCGTGGAAGGTGGCCGATCCGGATGCGCGGGACCACATGGGGGTGGGCGCTTTTAACATGGTTCGGCGCTCGGTCTATGACGCGGTCGGCACCTATCGAGCCTTGCGCATGGAAGTGCTCGACGACATGAAGCTCGGCAAGGTAGTCAAGAATGCGGGGTTCGCGCAGCGCAATGTATTTGGCGAGGACCTGATTTCGCTGCGCTGGGCCAAGGGCGCGTTCGGCATCGTCAACAATCTCACTAAGAACTTCTTTGCCGTGCTTTCCTTCCAGTGGCCGCGAACGGTGGCTTGCATCGTCGGTTTGGGCTTTCTGAACCTCGGGCCATTTTTGGGCGTCTGGATGGCACACGGATGGGCGCGAGTTCCTTACGCCGTCGCACTCGCTTCGCTGTTTCTGATTTATTACGGCATGTCCGCCAGGTCGGCCGTTCCGGCGTATTACTTCTTTCTGCATCCGGTCAGCACCAGCCTTTTCATGTACACACTGCTGCGCTCCATGATCCACACCTTTTCGAATGATGGCATCGTGTGGCGGGGGACGAAGTATGCGCTGGAAGAATTGCGCAAGGGGCTAGTGTGACGCAGGTCACGAGTAACTATGACGAAGTCCGCGTATCTCTAGACATAACAACCCTATCTACAGGTCAGGGTCTTATGTACCTCTCTGTGTATTGCATTGTTCTCGATGCCGGTCTCTACTATCAAGGTACGCTGCAGAACGTATTTCATATGGCTGAGAACGGCGCACCTAAGAATGGAACACACAGCCCCGGCATTAAGGGGCGAAAGCCTGAGTTCAATTTTGCAAAAGGAGAGAGCATGCAAAAGCTTCTCGTGTTAATTGTTTTTCTGGGCCTCCTCTCGCTTCCGTTGGTGGCGCAAGACTATCCCAAGGCGGAAGTGTTCGGCGGTTATCAATACTTGCATCTTGGCGGCAGCGGCACCGACGTCAATGCCAATGGCTGGAACGCCTCCTTAACCGGAAACTTTACCAAGTCGTTTGGCGTAACGGCGGATTTCAGCGGTGCTTACAAGACCATCAGCGGCGTTGACACTAAGGTTTACAGTTACGCCGGGGGGCCGGTGGTTAACTTGAATTCCGGAGGTAAGGTAAACCCATTTGTCCACGCGCTGTTCGGTGGCGCTCACGCGAGCGCGTCGTTATCCGGAGTGGGGTCGGCCTCCCAGAACGGTTTCACCATGATGTTCGGTGGTGGGGCCGACGTGAAGGTCAACCCGATCCTCGCGGTTCGCGTCATTCAAGCGGACTGGGTTTATTATCGCTTTTCGGGCGACAGCGAAAGCCACAACGTGAGAATCTCAACGGGTATCGTGTTCCGCTTCTAGTTTGCAGTGAGTAGCAAAGGGCTGCTTTAGGCCACCAGGCTTGAAGCAGCCTTTTATTATTGCGGTTCTTCCGGATCTTCGATCGAAACCGGCCGGCCCTGCTTGCTGTGTTTCTTTTTGGCTTTGTGACGGGTGGCCCTCCCCGCACTGTAGTGGCCCGGGCGCTCGACGTCGTATTCGGTGGGCACCGGAGGAACCACGACGTAGGCGCTTTCGCCGAGTTGTTGGGTGTGGCGCAAGGTGATCCCCGCGCGCCCGTCGTGGTCCTCGATCGTGCCCTTGATTTCAATCTGCCGGCCTTCGAGCTGGCGAATGTCACCCACTTTTCTGAGGTCGTCTGGTAACACGATCACGGTGAAGGGACACGCCTGGGCATCTTTGCAGAAGTTGAGGAAGGTGAGGCCGTTGCTGCCCTCGTCCACGTGCAGCACGGTTCCGCTGACGCACTGGGTCGTGCCCAGGTGCTGGCTCGCTTCGGCGAAGGAGACGCAGTCATGCTTGGCAGTATTGCGCGCGAAGCCAACGCCGTTCATGGCAATAACGGCAGCAAGAACGGTTTCGGCCAGGAAAGTCAGAATTCGCAAACGCATGGCGACTGAGGCGCGGAAGCGTGCATCCGCAGTTTCATTCTAGGCGTGAAGGAGAAGTCTTAGGCTGAGTAGAATGAAAAATTTCGCGGCAACTTCCCGAAAAAGGAACCGGAGTGCGGGGGCCCCAGCACTCCGAAGAGTGCTGGGGTGGAGTGCCGGGGTATGAGGCCGGCGCGCCAGGATTCCCGCGCGCTACTACTGGCTGAAAGACTTTACGGCCACTGCTTCGTCATCTTTCACATCGAAGACGGTGTACAGCTTCGTGATCTGCAGCAGGTCGTGCACTTTCTTGGTGAGGTTGAGTAGTTTGAGTTCGCCGCCCTGGTTCTTGCAAGTGGTGAAGGCGCTGACGAGTTCGCCGATACCGGAGCTGTCGATATAGTTCACGTCGGCGAGGTTCAGCAGGATTTTCTTCTGCCCCTTGGAAATCAGGTCGCGCACGGTTTCGCGCAGAACCACGCTGCCTTCGCCGAGGGTGATCCGGCCGCTGAGGTCGACGATCGTGACGCCATCCACCTGACGAGTACTGGACTTCATGCTCACTGGAGAGCCTCCTTGGAATCCGCGGGGTTGCCGTGGACGTGCTTGATCATTTTAAGTTCGGTGCCCGCCTTGGAGGGGTGGATTTCCACCACATCCATGAACGAGCGTATCAGGAAAATCCCTCTACCTGATGTCTTCATCAGGTTATCCGGAGCCAATGGATCCGGAATCCGGCTGGCGTCGAGCCCCTTGCCTTGATCGCGGATGACGATGACCAGGTCGTGGGCGGTACGCTCAAACGCGAGTGTAACTTTCTTGCTTGGGTCGTAAGCATTGCCATGCAAAACGGCGTTGACAGCGGCTTCTCGCACCGCCATGGAGATCTGCATGATCTCCTCGTCGTCGAATCCGGCCTCAGCCGCCATGCGGCCAGCCGTTTCTTCCGCGTTGTTCACCGTCTCCAACGTCGAATCGAGCGTATAGGAGACTCGGTCTGCGGCCATAGAGCGAACCGTTCCTCAGTCGGGCCTTCGCCTTGCTTTGCGATGCTGACACCGGGCTCATCATGCTGGCCCCGAAACGCCGGTTGACGGACGAATGGAGAGTTTGCCTGTAGGGCTGGCAAAAGTCAAACGCGAATCCCGGATACCGGATGTTGTGTCCTACCAAAAATAAGGACAGCAAAAACCAGACCAAGAAATAAGAGCGCAGCGGGAGGCGGCGAAATAGAAAACCCTTGCGCATCCGGTGCGGTACTTTTCGGATTCGCCCTCCCGTTCCATACTTATGGCATGGCCCCACCCGCCAATGCCGAAACCCTCTCTGCCTTCCTCGACTATCTTCGAGTCGAGCGCGGGTCGGCGAAGTTGACGATTGCGGCTTACAGCGGCGACCTGGCGCAATTCGCGGAGTTCCTGGAAAAACGGAAGCAGAACTTGAGCGGAGCGCGGCGGGAAGATGTGCGCGAGTACATCCAGGAATTGTTTTCCAATTCGCTCGACGGCCGTTCCGTGGGAAGGAAGCTTTCGGCCATCCGGCATCTTTACCGGCATTTGTTGCTCGATGGAAAGATCGACAAAGACCCGACCCTGAACCTCGACTTGCCGAAGCAGTGGAAGGTGCTGCCCAAGGCGCTGAGCCGCGACGAAGTCGGGGCCATGCTGGCCGAAGCCCCGCCGCGAAATGAAACGGCGCTGGGGCAGGCGCTTCGGCTCCGCGATCGCGCCCTGCTCGAGCTTCTCTATGCTGGGGGCGTGCGTGTTTCCGAAGTTGCCGACGCGCGTCGGGAAGACCTGAAGCTGGAAATGGGATACATCCTGGTGCGCGGCAAGGGCGACAAAGAACGCATGGTCCCGCTGGGAGTGCCGGCCCAGCACGCCTTACAGCAATACTTGAAAGATAGCAGGGAAGTAATAGCTAAGAAAAGAAGTTCACCGCTCTTGTTCCTGGGAACGGGAGGCCGGAGGTTGACTCGTCAGCGGGTCTGGCAGTTGGTCGGGAAAGCCGGTCTCGCCGCGGGCCGCCACGCCAGCCCGCATATGCTGCGGCACTCCTGCGCGACGCACATGGTGGAGAATGGCGCCGACCTGCGGACGGTGCAGACCATCCTCGGCCACGCCGACATTTCCACTACGCAGATTTATACGCACGTGGCGCTTGACCGGTTGAAGAGCGTGTACGCGAAACATCATCCGCGGGCGAAAGCTAGGTCATGAAGTCACCACAGAGGCACAGAGAAGAACTTTTCTTGTTTATTCAATCGCGAGTCGAGGTCTCTGCCACGGAGAGAAAACCATGAATTCGCACTCCTCTGTGTCTCTGTGACTCTGTGGTGAATCCAGATCCGTATGAAGACTGACAAAAGGGAGCATCAGCGCACCATCGTGGAACTTGCGACCGACGACTTCCTGCGCCACTTGCGGGAGCGCAATGCCTCGGCGCACACGATCAAGGCTTACACCGGAGATCTCGACAATTTTGCCGCCTACATAAGTTCGAGAATGGACTCGCGCGGTTGGCAGGCGATCAACCACATTGCGATCCGCGGCTTCCTCTCGCATCTCTACGACCAAGGCTTGAGCAAGACTTCGGTCGCCCGCGCGCTGGCTGCGGTGCGGTCGCTCTATCGCTGGCTGGCACAGGAAGGCGTGGTCGAGCAGAATCCGGCGAAGCTGGTTTCGACGCCGCACCTGCCGAAGAAACTGCCGCGTGTTCCCACCATCGAGGAAATGAATTTCGTGCTCGACGGCAAAATGCCGGAGGTGGCATCGTGTCCCGAGCGCGATCGCCTGATGCTCGAACTGCTGTACGGATGCGGCATTCGCAACTCGGAACTGGTCGGCATCAATCTCGACGACGTCAGCCTGAGCAACGAAGCCATTCTGATTCGCGGCAAAGGGAAGAAGGAACGCTACGTTCCGTTCGGAGGCTCGGCGCGGGCGGCGCTTGCCGTCTACCTGCCCTGGCGGCAACAACTGCTCGCCACGCTCAAAAAGAAGCCGGAGAAAAGCTTGCCCGCGCTGCTCGTCAACCAGCGCGGCGGACGGCTTACGACGCGCAGCGTGGGGCGCATCGTCAAGCGCATCGCCGTCGCCAAGGGACTCTCGCCCGAGGTTCATCCGCACACGCTGCGTCACGCCTTCGGCACCCACATGCTGGAGGAGGGAGCCGACCTGCGCGCCATCCAGGAGTTGCTCGGCCATGAACGCCTGGCAACCACCGAACGCTACACCCAGCTTTCAGTCAAGCACGTGATGAATGTTTACGACCAGACCCACCCGCGCGCGAAGTGAGGGCGAGTTCGAAGCGGGGGGAGTCGCCTCTGCTTTTCTCCGTGGCAACCCGAAAGATCACCGACACGCACGTCTCGAAAATCGCGAGACGAGGGCCCCCGCCTAATCCGCCCAGTGCCCGGAGATTACTTCATTGCTGCTTTCGCTGGCTCGGCCGCCTTGCCTTTCAGTTCGACTACGATCACATCCAGCCCCTTGTCGCCGGTGTTCTCCGGCAAGTGGGTGCCGCTCGCGCTGTATTGCGCGTCGCCTGCTTTGACGGTGAAATTTTCCTTCTTCCCGTCCGGATAGCTAAACTGCCCCGTGGCGTCGTTGAGGAACACCGCAACCGTCGCGGGATGGCTGTGCATGACCGACTTTTCGTGCGCGCCGTAGTGCACCTTCAAGATCCGCACCTGGTCGTTTTCGCTGATTACCGTGTAATGCTTCGGGTCAACTTTGGCCGCGTCCTGAGCTGAGAGGATAGGGACAAGACAGACGCACAACACGACCCCATAAAGCGCCAGTGACGACACTCGCATATTGTTCTCCTTGTGATCGTGGAATTTACTGAGGGCACACAAATCTACTCCGGTGGCGTCAGGAACGTCAATCCACCTTCAAAAGAGAAGGCGGAGCACGCAAAGCCACAAGAATGCCGACGCTCGCCACGTGGTTTCCTTGCGCGTTGCTCGCCTGGCATGAGATAGTAGCCCGTTCCCAACCTTTGACCAGCTAACGGTGACATGATCCGTCTTATTCCGCGCGAGACCAAGTTTTTTGAGTTATTTGCCGAGCTTTCCAGCGCCATGAATGAGGGTGCACGCCTGCTCCGCGACCTTCTGGAGGATCCGCATGACCTGAAAACCCGGGTCGAACAGATGCAGGCCATCGAGCATCGGGGCGACAAAGCGATCCACGCCATCATGACCAAGCTGAACCAGAGCTTTATCACGCCCTTCGACCGCGAGGATATTCATCATCTGGCGTCGTCGCTGGACGACGTTCTCGACTACATGAATACGGCGGCGACGCGCCTGGTGATGTACAAAATCGCCCAGCCCACGGCGGCGGCGGCGGAGTTGGCGGGAATCCTCGTCCTGCAAAGCGAAGAACTGGCGCGCGGCGTTTCGCTGCTGGAGAAGAATGGCAAGGTGATGCAGCATTGCGACGAAATCAACCGGCTCGAGGATGAAGCCGACCAAGTCAGCCGCAAGGCGATTGGAGCGCTGTTCGAATACGAAAAAGATCCCATCCAGTTGATCAAGATGAAAGAACTCTATGAAGTGCTCGAAACCGCAACCGACAAGGCCGAAGATGCGGCCAATGTGTTGGAAGCGATCGTGCTGAAGAGCGCATAGGATCAGCCCCTGAAGGGGCATTCGATTTCGAAGAATTTGCGGTATCGCTGAAGCGATACCCGGATACGAGTCTTCACTTGCACACAGTCAGATAGCCCGATCCCGATGCCACTGCCCTCAAGGAGCGAACCCTGGTGAACCCGGCAGTCTTGTTGGTAGCGATAACCGTTGTAGTCGCTCTGATTTTCGACTTCCTCAATGGGTTTCACGATGCCGCCAACAGCATCGCTACCGTCGTCTCCACCCGTGTTCTTTCTCCCAAATTGGCGGTGGTGTGGGCGGCGGTGTTCAACTTCCTGGCCGCATTTTTTCTGGGTACGGCTGTGGCCAAGACGATCGGGCGCGGCATGATTCGGCTCGATGCCGTCGATCAATACGTGGTACTGGCCGGGCTGTTCGGCGCCATTGTCTGGGATCTGCTGACCTGGTGGTGGGGGCTGCCTACTTCCTCGTCACACGCTTTGATGGGTGGATACGCGGGCGCCGCCATGACCCATGAGGCACTTCATGCCGGATGGCGTTCGGCTCCTTCGGTGATCATCGCCGCTGGCTGGTACAAGACGCTGATCTTCATCGTGGTCGCGCCCATCATGGGACTGGTTCTGGGCTTGACGTTCCTGGTCGCGGTTTATTGGCTGCTGAAGAACAAAGCGCCGCAACAGGTTGACAAGTGGTTTCGCAAACTGCAACTGCTCTCAGCTGCCTGCTACAGCCTGGGACACGGCGGCAACGATGCGCAAAAAACCATGGGCATCGTCGCCGGCGCGCTCTATACCGCCGGGTTCATGAGCAAGCAAGACATGCTCGGCAACTGGGGGCGCCTGCACTGGCCCATCATCCTGGCCGCTCATGCCGCCATCGCCGCTGGAACTTACTTCGGAGGCTGGCGCATCGTGCACACTATGGGGCAGAGGATCACGAAACTGAAACCGGTGGACGGTTTTTGCGCCGAGAGCGCCGGGGCCATCACCCTGTTCACGACCGCCCTCGCCGGAATTCCCGTCAGCACGACCCACACCATTACCGGGGCCATTGTGGGCGTGGGCGCGGTCCGCCGGCTGTCGGCCGTGCGCTGGGGTGTGGCCACGCGAATTGTGTGGGCGTGGCTGATCACCATTCCCGCCGCGGCG
>JBGPFV010000018.1:0-16583 GCA_041483535.1 Terriglobia bacterium
AGCGCCAGCGACCACACCGGCGTATCTACAAGTACCATCATGGTCGCGAATGGCCACGCGCTCCGCGTGAACTCCGGCGTCGTTCCGCCTTGTAATCGTAGGCGGGATCGAAAGTGACGGTGCCAAAGGCCTCCAGTATCTTCATCTGCTTGCGCCTGCGGACGTACTCATCCAGAGCGGCGTTTACCGCTTCTTTCTTGGTCTTGTGCTTTCCAACGCGACGGGCTTCTTCGATCAGCCGGTCATCCAGTGCTAGGTTAGTCGCCATGTGTGTATTATTACACATAGTAATGTGTGAACAAAGAGGAGAAATTTCTGCCAGACTCAAATTTCCGGCGATTGCAGGCCCCGAGGCGCAGCCTGCCCAAGGCTCAGGTATGGGTTCATGGTAGGCCAGCCGTGCGCCGCGTACCCACACGAGCCGACCGGCCCCTGCTAGAATTTCGGCGATGCCTAAATCGTCTACCACCGCTCGCGCCCGCAAAATTAAACTCATTCTTTTCGACGTCGACGGCGTTCTCACCGACGGCAAAATCTGGATTTTCCCCGCGCCCGCAGGCCAGCAATCCGGACCTCAGCAAAGTATTCTGGAAAAGTCTGCGCAGCCTGGGGGGCAGGGCGGCTTCGGACTCCACAGTGCCAGTTTGATCGAAGCCAAGGGCTTCCACGCCCACGACGGCACCGCCATTTCATTGGCCCGCCTGGCGGGAATCAAGACCGGGATTATCACCAAGCGCATCTCCGAAACCGTTGCTCTGCGCGCTCGCGATCTGAAAATGGACCACGTGTACCAGGGCGTCCAGGACAAGGCCTCGGTGTTTGCGCGGATTCTGGAAAAGGATGGAATCACCGCCGCCGAAGCCGCTTTCGTCGGCGACGACGTGATCGATCTGCCGGCCATGCGTAAGTGCGGCCTGGCGATCGCGGTGAAAAACGCGCGCCCCGAGGTCAAAGCCGCAGCCCACTTGGTTACGTCCCACGCTGGAGGAGACGGCGCCGCCCGCGATGCGGTCGAATACATCTTGAAGGCGCAGGGCAAATGGAAGCGAGTGGTAGAGGAATATATTTCGGAGCGAACCTAAGACCTAAGACCTGAGACCTGAGACCTGAGACCTGATCTCCACCCACCGGTTGCTTGCTTGGGGCGTGCTCGGGTTAGCAACCGGTGGGTGTTGTTCTCCCTACTCACCCTGTTGTTTTCAGGAGCGATAACTCTGAGAACCCCGCTTTGCCGGGAAAGTTTCGGGGGGGGTTCCAGTTTTCCAGATGTTTTCTAACTCATTCCCCGCCCGCAAGGTATCGCCGATCTAATCGGGAATGGCCGCCGTCTTCGCCGCCATCAGTTCCGCGAAGCGCGGATCTTTGCGCAGGGTGCTGAACTCGTTATCTTTGTAGACGTCCTTAATGTTCTTGTAGCCCTCTTCCATCGCCTTTTTCAGATAGTGCAATGAACGGTCGGGCGCGCCCGACCGGGCGTACAGCTTGGCGAGAACATAATCGTAGTGGGCGCGGTCTTCGGGGGATGGAAGCTGCGCCAGAACTCCGCCGCGCGAGGTCCGCTCGAAAATGTCGGGATCAAGCTCCATCGCCTTGGAATAGTTTTCGATCGCCTTGTCGAACTGTCGCTTGCCGAAGTAGGCCGCGCCCATGTTGCTGTAATAGGAGGCGGCATCGTCCCTCAGCGAGATCGCTTTCTTATACTGTCGGATGGCTGCGTTGTAGTTACGCGCCTCGTAATCAATGACGCCGAGATTATTATAGGCGTCGGCATGTTTACGATCGGCCTTGATGGCGCGTTGGAAACTCTTCTTGGCCTCCCGGTAGCGTTGCAGCAGGAGTTGGCAGATGCCGATTTTGTTGTACACAGAGGCATTGCCCGGCGCGCCTTTCAGGGCAGCCTGGTAGAAGTCGATCGCGTCCAGGAAGTCTTTATCCGTGCGCAGTTCGTCGCCCCGTTTTTCCAGTTGTTCGGGCGATGCCCCAGGGGCAGGAGGATCGGCGCGGTGCATGGGCGGAGGGCCGACTTGCAACTGTTCGGTGCTCTGAGCCTGCGAGGGGAGAACAAGAAGCGCGCAGAAGAAAAGCGATACGGAGCCGATGCGGATCCAGGAAAGCATATTCACCCCCGGGCCGAACCTACAAAACTTCAGAGTTTCATGCCATTTTGGCGTACGTTGTTAGATCCCTAGCAAGTTTAAGGCCGTGAACCCGGCTGTTCTAGCTCCCCACTTATTATGGCGGCGGCGACCCGCTGTCACTGTGCTTAGACGGCGCTGGCGTGTTTTTGTCACTGGTTTTTTGGGAGCCGCTGTCTCCCTTGAACACCCCAACAATCTTGCCCAGGAAGCTTTTCTTCTTCCGGGCCTCTTCCTCGGATTGGACACCGGCAGCAGGCTGCGGGTTCCCGATGCTGCTGGGAGGAGGCAGCCCTTTCACGGAATTTCCGCCGAAGATGCGGGAGAAAAACCCCTGCACTCCGCCGCCACTCTGATCGCAGGTATCGTGCGGCTCGGTACCGGCCACGAAGGCAATCGTGTAATCGTCGGGACACGACGGGGTCGCCAGGCGGTTAGTGATTTTGTCGAGCTGCACATCGACCACGCCTTCGGGCTGGGTAAAGGGTTTCACGTCCGCATACCGCGGCAGCGTCACCGCCTTCTTCATAAACTCGGCCCAGATGGGAGCGGCCGTTTGCGCCCCGCTGAGCCGAATGTCGCTGTAGTCGTCGTATCCCACCCACACGATACAAAGCAGATTGCTGGTGTATCCCGCGAACCAGCCATCGTGCGATGTGCCGGTTTTGCCTGCCGCCGGGGCGCTGAATCCGCGCGAGCGCACGCCATAGGCCGTGCCGAAGTTCATCACTCCTTCCAACATGTTGGTCATGACAAACGCGACGCGGGGGTCGAGAACCTGCTTCTTCTCGGTCGCGAAGTTGACGACGATGTCGCCCTTGGCGTTGCGCACAGAATTCACGAAAATGGGAGAAAGCCGCAGCCCGCCGTTGGCAAAACTTGTGTAAGCCGCCGTCATGTCGACGGGCGTGGCGTCGTAGGCGCCCAGTGCCATGGCCGGTGTCGCTTTCACCGATGCGATGCCGGCGGCTTTGGCCAGTTCCGCCACTTTGTCATAGCCCACTTCCTCCGCCACTTTGACGGTCGCGTTGTTGAGCGAAAGCGCCAGCGCATAGCGGAGCGTGACATCGCCGTGATACTCCTCTTTGTAATTGCGCGGCTCATAAATCTGGTCGCCGTAGGTGAAAGTCGAAGGCTGATCGGCAACCGTCGAGGCCGGAGTGATCACCGTGGCCGAGCCGTCCAGCGCCGTATTCATGGCGGCTGCATACACAAACGGTTTAAAAATGGAGCCCGTGGGGCGCTTGGCAAGCGCGTGGTTCAACTGGCTCGTTCCGTAGTTTCGTCCGCCCACCAGCGCCTTGATTTCCCCGGTATGAGGGTCCATGGCGACCAGCGCCACCTGCGCCTGTGGGCCCGGCGCGACCGTGGTCTCAAATTTGTTCTTGCCCACCTTCGTCTTCTTGGTGCGCATTTTCGTGACCTGGTCGTCCACCAGCTTGATGCCGGTTTCGACGGCCTGCGCCGCTGCCCGTTGCAGATCGGGATCGAGCGTGGTGTAGATGCGATATTCCTGTTCGTTGACCTCGCGCTCGTTCAGCTTGCCGACGACCGTGTCGCGAACCATGTCCACGAAGTAGGGCGCATCGCTGGCCTCAACGTTCGGCGGTGCCAGCTTCAGCGGCATGGCCTTGGCTTTATCGGCTTGCTCGCGCGTGATGGCGCGGGTTTCCACCATCGACTCGATCACGGTATTGCGCCGCTCCAGAGCGCGCTCGGGATGACGATAGGGCGAAAGGTAGCTGGGCGCCTGGATCAATCCCGCGAGCAGCGCGGCCTCCGGCACGCTAATATCTTTCAGATCTTTGTTGAAATAGGAGCGTGAGCCTTCGGCCAAACCCGAGATGGTGAACGACCCGCGCTGCCCCAAATCGACGCGGTTGGCGTAGAACTCGAAAATCTGTTGCTTGGAAAACTTCTGTTCCAACTCCACCGCGATCAGCATTTCGATCAGCTTGCGCTTGAAGGTTTTCTCCGGGGTGAGAAAAAATGCGCGCGACAGTTGCATGGTGATCGTCGAACCACCCTGCTGATGGCGCTGATGCGTAAAGTCGACCCAGGCGGCTTCCACCAGCCGCATGAAATTGACACCGCCGTGCTGGAAGAAGCGCCGGTCTTCGATCGACGTAACCGCTTCCACCACGACCTTGGGTATATCGTCGTACTTCACCAGTTGACGCTTCGAGCGCTGCTCGGCGTCGAACAGCGAAGCCAGCATCTGGGGCTCGAGCTCATAGGCCTCCAGGTCCCCCGAGGTGCGGCTGTTGATCGCCGAAACCGCTCCGTTCGCGACGCTGATGGTCGCCGGTTCGGGGCTGTGATACGACTCGGGGCCGGGCAGAACTTCAATCGAGCCGCCGTGCACCCGATAACTGCCCAGCGGAGATTCGCCCTCCTTTTCGGAATACCCCGCATGACGCAACTCCGCCGCAATTGCAGAGACGGTCAATTTGGTTCCGACCCTCACCATCTGCGAGGAAGCGAATATCTTGGCCGAACTGGCGAACACCGGACCGCGGAAACGTTGCTCGATGATCCGGTCATACTTTACATACCAGTAGGCAAAAACGCCGACCACCAGCAGCGACACCGAAAGAAAGCTGAGCAAGGCTATCCGCAGGATGGGATCGTGGGCCAGCCAGCGGCTGTTTCCGCGGCTTCTCCCGCCCCTTGGCGCGCTGGGGCCGCTGCTTCCAGCCTTCGGGATTTTCAGCTTAATGGCCATGGAGAGAGCTGTGCATCATCCCACACTGCAATTCGCGGTCCCAAACCTGAGTTTGGAGCCAGGGTGCAGCGCTGGTTGATTCTAAATCACAACGCGACCCCGGCAACCAGTTGGATGCGTGTCAAAGGATGGACGGGCGTGGGCAGTGGGGCAGCTTCCGAGTGGCCCGTAAGCCCAAGCACCATCGCCAAAACCTCATTGAGGAGCGCAGAGCGTCAGCACCGGGCAAGTTGCCTCCAGTATGATCTGAAAAGCGGGACCCGTTCGCAAATGCCTTGCAAAATGCGAGTGATAGTGGGCTCCCAGGACAATGAGATCCACGCCGCCTTTGCGGGCGTGTTCGAGGATGCGTTCGCGAGCCTTGCCCGTCTCCACAAATGTGCGTGATTTCGGAAAGGTGGAGCTGTCTCCAGGACGAAGTTCGCCTAGAGCGGCCAGAAATTCTCTCTCTTTCTTGATGATGAGATCCTGCTTCCCGACTGCGTCTTCGGAAACCACGTGCAGCACATCGAGGTCGCTTCCGAAGCTGCGTGCCAACGCGAGAGCGTAGGAACCTGCACGAGCTGCCGCGGCGGAGAAATCCGTAGCGTATAGGATGTGCCGGAATGCCAGCCTGTCCGTCGAGGGTGTTGCCACGTGAGGACCAACGGTCAGAACTGGATCGTGTACGGTGCGCAAGATTCCTTCAGCAACCGAGCCGATAAACCGCCGCCCCGTTGCGCCTCCGCCATGCGTCCCCAGGACGGCCATAGCCGGCCGATACTGCTGCAAAAGTCGATCGATTACCTCGGCTGGATTGCCTTGGCCGAGGACACTTGTCGGATGGGGTGCGATCCGTGCCAGCTCCTTTACCGTTTCGGCCAGCCGGCGCTCAATATCTTGGCGCTGCCGGCTGGGCACGTGTGCCAATTCCTCCGCCTCCATCGCGGGCTGCTCGAGCACAAAAGCGTGAGCCACAATCAAGTTGGCGTTGTAGTGTTGCGCCAGAGACGCGGCATAGTGTTCAGCGACCCGAACACTTGACGAAAAATCAGTAGCCAATATGATCGAGCGCAACGGCTGAGCGTCATCCTGTTCTGTCATTTGGATAATCTTCGCACACTGGGGACAGCTTTCGGCTGACTCTGGCGCCTCAGGTTTAATTCGTTACCAGAGAGCAACCCCTTACTCGGGTCGAGTCAGCCAATGCGTATTTAATCATAGAAATCCAGAGCGCAAAGGCAACTCTCGTCATGCCCCAAGTTGATCATGAGGTTTCCCACCTCCGCCGGTATGCGGCGGCGCGTAGCTAGTGGCTGTACACCGTGGTCCGCGGGTTATAGTTCTTCCAGTCGAACCAGTAGTCCTTCAAGAAATTGATTTTCTCCAGACACTGGCCCGCCGCCGGCCCGCTGGTCGCGCATCCGGCAAAGTTCCACGTATTGCCTTGCGAATCGAGCAGCCGCCACTCCGGACTTTTCCCATCATTCTGCGCATCGCGATAGAGCTCGATGTCCAATCCCTTCAGCTGCGAGCGGAATACGCGCACCGACTCGCCGTCCGGCCCGGTCACCAGCGCCACCGGAACGCCGGCAATCTTGTCCTCGACCGGGCTCTCACCGCGCACCTTAGCCAAAGGAAAAGCCCGCGCCTGCCCTCCGATCTCGACTCCCAGAATCACGTCGCGATCCTTCAGTCCCTGCCCCGGAAAGGTCAGCGGCACCGGATACTTCGCAACCTCTTTTTCCCACTCTTTGTCGTAATCCTTTTCGTGTCCGGCGACCGGCGCCAGCACCAGTCCCAGCGGCGCTTCGGACTTCCACAGCGCGAACGTGAGCTCGTCATTCGGCATCAATTCCAGCGCGCTGCCCGCCAGTTCGCCCGCGATCGCGCGCCCCGTGACCTGCTGCCACCACGAGCCCGTCTCGCGATCGCGCATCAGAAAATTCTCGTTGTTGATTCCCGCCAGATAGAAATGGAGTTCGCGTCCCCGCGCCGTTCGCTTCCACACCAGACCGGTGTGACAGAGCGTTCAATAAGTAACGGCGATCGGCACCCCGGCCACCGTGTCGTTCAGGATGTGATGGTAGGCCATCTGCACGATCGGGTAGGCGCGCGCTTCGCTCCCGATCCGCACCGCCATCACCATTTCCTGGTCGCCCAGGCGGGCATCGCCAGCCGAGATGAACCCGGCGGCCGTGATGGGATGAAACATCCACTCAAAGTAGTTCTGCCGCACCATCACCGCCGACGCCGTGCTGAGCGCCAGCGCCATCGCGATGCCCGCCCGCAACCATTTCGACGAGCTCTGCCACAGCCGCAAGCCCAGCGCCAGCGCGCCCACCAGGGCGGCCACAGAGAGCGCGGGCGCCATCCGCTTCACCGCGATCGCCAGCCCCAACGCCCCCTTCGACTGATACCGGAATGGCCGGATAACAAACGCCGGAACCAGAAACAGGCTCAGGGAAAGCACTGCCAGCAGCCCCAGCAGCAGCCATAGCCCCAGGTTTTGCGACCGACAATTTTCAGATCGATTCACCATTCGAAGTCATCACCCCAGCAGGCCGCGGAACAACTCGGGTTCGTATCAGGGTATCGCTTTAGCGATACCGTAAATTCTTCAAAATCACGCGCCCCTTTAGGGGCTGGGCGTCGAAAGTCGACTTTTTCCGCAGCCCCCAGGATTCGTCACCATCGCCTGTCCACACCCCTGTGGGCCCGAAGCAGTTGAGGATAACATCTCCAGAAGAACGCGAAGAACGTGCTCGCCAGAGCCACGCAAGCGGATGGCCAAAAAGAGGGTCCAAACTGCACCCACCAGCGTGACACTGGTAACTTGTCGTTGGTGCCTACCTCTCTTACCATCGACAATTATGGATCTACAGGCCCTCGTGGTGTGCCCGGATCAGGACTCGGCCAGCCTGCTCGCACTCGTCCAGTCCGAACTGGGGATGACGGCCGAGCACACGACTGCGATCTCGCGCGGAGTAGAACTGCTCGACAGCCGGCACTTCGACGCCATCGTCCTCGACTATCGCGCCGACCAGAGTTCCGAGGAATTCCTGGCGCGCTTGCGGCAGTCCTCGAAAAACCGCTCCACCCTGCTGATTGCGATTGTCGATGGCACATTCAACGCCCGCCCCGTGTTCGGACTCGGCGCCAACTTTGTGCTCTATCGCCCGCTCTCGTCCGAGCGCACCCGCATCAGTTTGCGCGCCGCCCGCGGCCTGATGCGCCGCGAACGCCGCCGTTCTCCCCGCAAGCCTGTGACTTCAACCGCCAATGTCGCCTGTCCCGGAGCGCCCGAACTGAATGCCGCTCTGACCGACCTCAGCGACGGCGGAACTTCTCTGCTCACCGCCCGCCGGATTCCGCCCGCATGCAAGGTTTATTTCGAGTTCGCCCTTCCCGGTCAGAAGCAACTGGTCCGCTTGTCGGGAGAGGTTGCCTGGCAGGACGCGAGCGGCCGCACCGGAATTCGTTTTCTCGACGTGCCTCAGTCTTCGCGCCGCCTCATCCAGACTTGGCTCCAGCACGGTGATGGTGACCCGGCGAGCGGATTGCCCGCCCACCCACCGGCAAGCGTTCGTCCCCAGCGCGAGAAACCGGCCGAGGCAAAAGATGCGTCCCTCGTCTCCAACGCCGGCAACCGCCGCGGAGTGCTGCGCTTCGCCTGCAAACTCGGAGCGGACGTCTACAGTCTCGGCACCCGCGTTCCCAATCGCTGCACCCTGTCCGATATCAGCGAGGGTGGTTGCTACGTCGAAATGCCATCCCCACTCTCCAGGCAGTCGGGGGTGGAGATTCTGGTCCGCACCGCCGACGCGAAGTTGAGAATCCGGGGCCAGGTGCTGGCCACCCATCCCGGTTTCGGTATGGGTGTGCGTTTCATGTTCCGCGATTCGGTCGAGCGCGAAGAAGTTATGCGCCTGCTCGCGCTTCTCACCGCCGGTCCGTCGCTCGACGAACAACCCCGCTAAAAGCCCGTCGCGTAAGTCTGGGTTCGCAAGCTACCTTCGCAAGTCTAGGTTCGTATCAGGGCATCGCTTGCGTCGAGCCCCGGAGGGGCGAACGAACTTAGCCCAGCGCTTCAGCGCTGGGAAAAGTCGACCGAATGATTCAAGTCCCGGAGGGACGACCGAGTTCTCACGCAGACCCTTTTATGGGCCGCGCGGCGAAACTCGACTCCGCAGTCTCGCTGAATTTGAGTTCTGATAACCAGCGCCTAAAGGCGGATTTACTTGACGCGCCTGCGGCATGCCTGAAGGCATGCCCGGATACGAATCTCACATCCACGCCGGGCTCCTAGGCCAACTGCGCCTTCTCCCCCACCGCCCGGCGAAAATATTCCAGCGAAAGTCGCAGCCCGCTTTCCAACTCCACTTTCGGTTCCCATCCCAGCAGCCGCTTCGCTTTCGAAATATCCGGACGCCGCTGCTTCGGATCGTCCTGCGGCAGCGCCTCGAACTTGATCTGGCTCGTCGACCCAGTAGTCGCAATCACTTGCCGCGCGCACTCCAGAATCGTGAACTCGGTGGGATTGCCAACATTCACCGGCTCGTGCTCCGCGGATCGCGCCAGCCGCAGAATCCCATCCACTTCATCGCTCACATAGCAGAAGCTGCGCGTCTGACTGCCGTCGCCATACACCGTAAGATCTTCTCCCCGCAGCGCCTGCCACATGAAGTTCGGAATCACCCGCCCGTCGTTGATCTGCATGCGAGGCCCATAAGTATTGAAGATGCGCAGAATGCGGGTGTCCACCTGGTGATAGCGGTGGTACGCCATGGTCACCGCTTCCGAAAACCGTTTCGCCTCGTCGTACACCGACCGCGGCCCCACCGGATTCACATTTCCCCAATAGGTCTCGGGCTGCGGATGCACCATCGGATCCCCGTAGCACTCCGACGTCGAGGCCATCATGAACTTCGCGCCGCACCGCCGCGCCGTCTCCAGCGCTGCAAACGTCCCATACGATCCCACGCGCAGCGTTTCGATCCCGTGCGCGGCATAGTCCACCGGGCTCGCCGGACTGGCGAAGTGAAACACATAATCCAGCGCGCCCCACTCGCCGGGTTCGCAAACATCTTTCTCCACAAACTCAAAGCGCGAATCGTTCTGCAGATGCTCGATGTTCGCGAGCCGCCCGGTCAGCAGGTTGTCCGCCGCCACCACCCGATAGCCCTCGCCCAGCAGCGCATCGCACAGATGCGATCCCAGAAAGCCCGCTCCTCCCGTCACCAGCGCGCGTGGTTGGTTGACGGCTCGCGAGTTCATGGGCTGCGTATTCACGATTTTCAGGCACGCTCCTTTTTCTTCGGAAGCGTCCTCGCCGGCGACTCCTCGGCCAACGCCGCCGGACGCCCCACGCTGTAGTAAGAGAATCCGTGCTCCAGCATCACCGCTGGATCATACAGATTTCGTCCATCCAGCACGATCGGATACTTCACCAGCCCGCGCAGACGCTCCAGATCCAGCGCCGCGAACTCTTCCCACTCCGTCAGGATCAGCAGCGCGTCCGCGTCCTTCGCCGCCTCATACGCATCCGCTGCCCACTCCACGCCCGATTTCAGCACTTCTTTCGCCCGCTCCATCGCCGCCGGATCGTAAGCGCAAACCCGGCAGCCTTCGCGCAGCAGTTCCTGCACCAGCAACATCGCCGGAGACTCCCGTATATCGTCGGTCCCGCCCTTGAACGCCAAGCCGAGCACGCCCAGCCGCTTGCCCCGGAAAGTCCACAGTACGCTCCGCACCTTGCGCAAGAACCGGTGCCTCTGCTCTTCATTAATGCGAACTACTTCTTCCAGCAGCCGGAAGTCGTATCCGCTTTCCTTGGCAACCGCCCGGAACGCCATCAGGTCTTTCGGAAAGCACGACCCTCCATACCCGATCCCCGGATTCATAAACCGCCGCCCGATCCGCGAATCCGTTCCGATCCCGTCGCAGACCTGCTCCACATTCGCCCCCACCGATTCGCAGATCGACGCCACCGCATTGATAAAGGAAATCTTCATCGCCAGAAATGCGTTGGAAGCGTGCTTGATCAGTTCCGCGCTTTTCGTGCTGGTGACGATCAGCCGTGGCGGCGCTTTGCCTGCGGCCGCATCCGGACGCGGAATCGCCTCCCCCCGCCCGTAATACCATCCGCTGGTCAGCGGCCCATAGAGCTGGCGCATCACCTCCGCTGCCCGCTCGCTCTCCACTCCCACCACGATGCGGTCGGGATAGAGAAAATCCGTAACCGCCGTCCCCTCGCGCAGAAATTCCGGATTCGAAGCCACATCGAACAACCCCGGATCGGCCCCGTTCCTCATAATAATGGTGCGAATCCACTGGCTCGTATATACCGGAACCGTGCTCTTCTCCACCACCACCTTGTACTCGTCCACCCCTCCGGCGATTTCCCGCGCCACAGATTCCACATACGACAGATCCGCATCCCCGCTTTCCGTCGGCGGCGTCCCCACCGCGATAAACACCGCTTCGCTATTGCGCGTGGCCGCCTGCAAGTCGCCGGAAAACTTGATGCGCTCTCCCTGGTGCCGCGCCAGCAACTCGGGCAGAAATCGTTCGTGAATCGGCACCTCGCCGTTCCCGAGTGCTGTGATTCTCTTCTCGTCGTTATCAACCAGCACAACCTCGTGCCCCAAATCCGCAAAGCACGCTCCCGTCACCAACCCCACATACCCGGAACCGACCACCGCGATGCGCATAGCGAGCCTTCTCCTTGGAATCTCCATTTGCACCTCCGGCTCGTCGGGGTGCAGATTCTTACTGTACCAGCCTTTCCGGCGCTTACAGCCTTGCCATCGCCATCGCCGCTCCCACCGAGCCCAGAAATGGGAATTCGAATCTCACAAGAAACCGTGACCGCCATCACCGCCCCCCAAGTTTGGGAAGAAGTTCGGGCCTCGCCTTGCCATTTCGTCGGATTCCAATAAAGGTCTTCGCGCCCGGCGAACCCCGGCCAGTAGTGAATTGACTTCCCCGTGGTTTCGCTGCAAACTCGCCTTTGAGCCTGCTTTTCCCGGCATCACCAGCGCAGGCTGCCGGAACAAATCATGTTCCCGCAACCCATGTCGAGGTCCGAGTTCCGCCCTGATGATTCGCATCCCGACCTGACCTGCGCTCTCGAGCAGAATCTCCTCGCCGGTTTTCCGCCCGACCTCGCTCTCGACTTAGTCCTGAACGAACTCGTAGTCCGCGCCGCCCAAGCCACTCGCGCCGGCAGCGCCGCCCTCGCCCTCGCCCGCGGCGATGAGTTGGTCTGCCGCGCTGCTACCGGACCCCTCGCCCCCGATCTCGGCGTCCCCCTCTACACCCGCGAAGGCCTCTCCGGCGCCTGTCTTCAAACCCATCAATCCCAGCTCTCCGTCGATACCGAGTTCGACCCGCGAGTCGACCCCGCTGTCTCCCGCCACCTCGGCATCCGCTCCATCCTCATCGTCCCCGTCTTCGATCGTACCGACAAGGACAACGCTCGTCCCGACCACGCTCGTCCCGACCGGAACGCTCAGGTCACCGGAGTCCTGGAAGCCTTTTCGACCTCTCCCGCCGCCTTCTCGGACTCTGATCGGAAACTGCTCGAAGGGTTCGCCGAGGAGTGCGCGCGCATTCGCCGTACCGCGGTCGAATTGAGTCAGTGCCCGCCCACCGCCCCCTTGGTTCCGCCGGAGATGGCCAGGTCCCAGTTCAACGCGTCCGAGTTCGACCCTGCCGCGCTCCCTCCGCCCGCTGGCATCGCCGACCACTCGCCCGCCACTCGCCGCCCTCCCCACCAAGCCCGGACCCTCGAAGTCTGGACCCTGGTCCTCGGAACTCTAGCCATTCTCGCCGCCCTCGCCGTCAGCTTCCTCATTGGCTCCCGCATTGGATGGCTGCGCACCAGCGCGTCCCCTACCCAGACCTCCCCGCCCCCAACCAGTTCCAAGCCGGTTGAATCGACCAAATCCGCCGCCGCGCCCAAGTCCGTTAGGACAAAACCCAAGCCCGCCGCGCCCGCCTCCGACGAACTAGTTGTCTACGAAAAAGGCAAAGTCATCTTCCGCATGAAACCAACTCCCGCCCCGCCCGACCGGGCGCAGCCACCCGCCAACCAAGCGCAGCCACTAGCCAACCAGGATGTCACCACGCCATCGAGCGATGCGATCGTAGAAGCATCCTCGACCACCAAGGTCGCTTCAGCGCACAGCATCTGGCTAGCTCCCGCGCAAGCCGATACACGCCTCCTCATCCGCACCGAGCCCCAATATCCCCCCGCGGCCATCGCCGCCCATCGCGCCGGCAACGTCGTCCTCGAAGTCCAAGTCGCCGAAGACGGCTCCGTCTCCAACGTCCGCACCCTGAGCGGAGATCCCGCGCTCGCCGCCGCCGCCATCGAAGCCGTCCGCCTCTGGCGCTACCAACCCTACCGCCGCCACGACCACCCCGCCCCGTTCCAGACCGACGTAACCCTGAGTTTCAGCCTGCCTAAGTGAACTAGGGCTTAGTAGAGACGGGGCTTGCCCCGTCTCAGACTGCGGAACAACTCTGGTTCACTTAGATTTCTGGAAGGGTACGACTCTACGGCTGCGGGAAAACTCAGTTTTTTTAGTTTAATATCGGGGCATCGTTTTAGCGATACCGTAAGTTCTTCAAAATCAGACGCCCTTTTAGGGGCTGGGCGTCGGTCATTACGATTCACAAGGAGAAGCCATGACTCGCATGATTAGAACTCTCTGCGTTGCCTTGCTGATGATCGTCGGATTGGTGGGCTCGTCCCTCCCCGCAAGGGCCGACGACCGAGACGACCGGCACAAAAGATGTGAACGACAGATTCACCAGGCAGAAGACAGGCTGCGCTACGCCGTCCAGCGCCACGGCGAGGAAAGCAGACAAGCCCACAAACGCCGCCAGCAACTCGAAGAAGTAAAGCGTCGTTGCGGCGACCACCCCGACCGGGATCATCACGACGACCACGATCAGCACTAAACAGCGGCGTCGCACTCGATCGCTTAAATAAACAAAACTGCCCATGCCTGCGTAACATTGCACGGCATGGGCGGAACTAGATTCACGGGCAGGTCGCTGGCGTATTGAAGTGACTTACGCCTTCTATCGCCGCTCCCAATTCTCTGGGAGCCCCGCTCTACGAAAACGCCAGTTCCTTCGCCCGCTGCACCGCTTTCACCACCGCCTTGATCAGCGTGACGCGCAGCTTGCCTTCTTCCAGTTCCATGATCCCGTCAATCGTGCATCCCGCCGGAGTCGTCACCGCATCCTTCAGCAGCGCCGGATGATCCCCCGTCTCCAGCACCACCCGCGCCGCGCCCATGGTTGTTTGAGCCGCCAGCAGTGTAGCCACATCGCGCGGCAGCCCCACCTTCACTCCCGCCTCGGCCAGCGATTCCAAAATGATGTAGATATACGCCGGCCCGCTCGCCGACAATCCCGTGACCGCGTCCATATGTTTTTCGTCCACGGCCACCGTTCGCCCCACCGCGTCAAAGAACTTCGTCGCCATTTCCAGATGCTGCCTGGTCGCAAACTTCCCCTTGCACAGCGCCGTCATGCCCGCGCCCAGCACGCAAGGAGTATTCGGCATCGCCCGCACCACCGGCACTTCTTTCTCCATGGCCCGCTCAATCATCTCCGTAGGAACCGACGCCGCCACCGAAATCACCAACTGCTTCCCATTCAAGTGGGCGCGAATCTCCCGCACCACGTCGGCCACCACCTGCGGCTTCACACATAGGAAAATAATGTCCGCGTCTTTTACCGCCTCGGAATTGTTGGTGCCCGCGTGGACCTTCAACTTCTCCTTCAGCAGCCGCGCCCGCTCCGGATGCGCCACCGTCGCCCAGGTCTGCCCCGGCGAAAACAATCCGTCGCGCAAGAACGATTGCAGCAGAATCGACCCAATCTTTCCCGCGCCCAACACCGCCACTTTCTTTTTCCCGCTCAAACTCTGCCTCATGCGAATTCTCCCAGCCACAATTTCTCTGTAGAGACGCGGCTCGCCGCGTCTTCCCGCGTCGGAGACGAGGCCACCCCGTCTCTACCGGAAGACTACACCAGACCGCTTCTTGAAATGGTGTCAGGGGGAGAAATTTGTCCCGAAGGGACAACTGAAAATAGCCCCGCGCTTTAGCGCCGGGAACGTTTGCGGTATTTAGGGTGAGTCCCCGGAGGGACGACTGAGAGCCGCAAACGTCCCCCATGCCAAATCGAGAACCGCGCTGGCGACCGGAACCTCCGCTACCCCAAAATCTCCGCCGGCACCATTTTCAAAATCTCCCGCCCAATCGGCAGCGAAGCCGTCGCCGCCGGAGAAGGCACATTCAGCACATGCAAAAATCGCTCTCGCGCCACAAACCGGAAATCATCCACCAGCGCGCCATCCGCCTCGACCGCCTGCGCCCGCACTCCCGACCCGCCTGGCGTCATATCCTCCATCCGCACCTCGGGCACCAACCGCTGGCAAGACCGCACAAACTCCCGCTTCCGCAGCGACCGCCGAAACTCCGACAGCCCATTTCTCCAATGCCGCCGCGCCATCGCTCGAAATCCCGTATCCATGAACACTTCGATCGCCTCGCCCAGATCGAAATCCCGCCAGCGGTATCCCTCGCGCCGGAACGCCAGCACCGCGTTCGGCCCCGCATCCACATTCCCCTGAATCCGCCGCGTGAAGTGCACTCCCAGAAATGGATACTGCGGATCGGGCACCGGATAAATCAGTCCCCGCACCAACTCCTGCCGCACCGCCGCCAAGTCGTAATACTCCCCGCGAAACGGAACCAGCATCATCCCCGGATCGTCGCCCGCCAACCGCGCCACCCGATCGCTATAAAGCCCCGCGCAATTCACCACATACCGCGCCGAAAAATCTCCCGCCCGCGTCCGCACCACCACCGCGTCCGACCTCGCGCCCGGCTTCACATCGCCCGAGTTCACATCGGAACCCCGATCAAATCCCACCACGCCCGCGTTCGTCTTCACCTCGGCCCCGCGTCCCGTCGCGATCTCCGCATACTTGGCCGTAACCGCCGAATAATCCGTGATCCCCGTCGACGGCACCAGCAGTGCGCGCACTCCGCCCACATGCGGCTCGATCTCGAGCATCGCCTCGCGCCCCAACAACCGCAAGCCCTCCAGCCCATTGGCCACGCCGCGCGCCAGCAAGTCATCCAGCCGCGCCCCTTCCTCCGCGTTGGTGGCGACAATCAGCTTCCCGCACACTTCATGCGGAATCCCATGCCGCGAGCAGAACTCCACTATCTCCCGCGCCCCCGCCACACACAGCCGCGCCTTCAGCGACCCCGCCTTGTAATAAACCCCGCTGTGGATCACCCCGCTGTTGTGTCCCGTCTGGTGCCGGGCCACTCCCGCTTCTTTCTCCAGCACCACAATCCGCAGCCGAGGGAACCGCTCGCTCGCTTGCATGGCAAACGAAAGCCCAACAATCCCCCCGCCAACCACCGCAATGTCATAAGTCATAAGTATGTGTGTCTTGTGTGGGGACGGGCGTCCTCGCCCGTCCAGCCGTGCAAAGCACGGCAGCCCACCGAAGACGATGCTATCTCATCCCAATGTCTGCTCGCCGTGACGCAAGAACAAGAAGATGTGACGCAAGAAAAAGGCGCGAACATGCGTTCGCGCCCCCACAACATCAAAATATTTTCTCGGCGCCCTCTGCGTCTCGGCGGTAGATTGCCCCCTATTGCACGATCAGCGTCACCACATCCCCATGCGCCGCTCCACCC
>JBGPFV010000019.1:0-16257 GCA_041483535.1 Terriglobia bacterium
CACGCTTCGTCCACCGACTCACAAAAACTCCCCTTCGATCGCGAGCCCCGCTCGACCGGCATTTCGCCCAGCCAGTCGTTGATCCCCTCCACCACGAAACTGCCCGAGGGAACCCCTATCCCGATTCGTCTGCAGAGCGCGCTTTCGAGCGCGTCGGCCCATGCCGGAGACTCTTTCACCGCAACCCTCGATGAGCCGGTCGTAATCGACGGCCAGACGCTCGTCGCCCGCGGCACGTCCGCCACCGGCCGCGTCCTCGAAGCCAAGCCCTCCGCCAGTTTTCGCGGAAGTTCGCGCGGCAGCTCGCTCGAACCCGGCTATCTGCGCATCGTGCTGGTGAGCTTGAACATCGGCGGCCGGCCGGTCGCGATCGAGACCTCCAGCATCTTCGCCAAAGGCGGATCCCGCGAGGAGCGAAACCCGGCTTCGGGCGCCAGTCAGAAAGATAAGGATAAGGAGAAAGAGAAAGATAAAGATAAGGATAAGGATAAAGATAAGGATAAAGATAAAGAGATTGTCTTCGGCATTGATCGCCGTCTCAACTTCCGTCTGGCCCAGACCGTCGACTTGCAATAATCCCGACTCGCAACTCCGACCCGCAAGAATTCTTTGACCGCATGAACCGCCCGTGGTGCAAGTAAGAGTTGTATCCGGGTATGCCTTCAGACATGCCGCAAGTGTTGTTTTATGAATGCGCCTTTAAGCGTCTCGCCCTCGCGGAAGATTTTTGCGCGCGAGTTCCCCCACCCGGCGTCCCTGCCGTTCCGCGCACCTTCCTGGACCGCCTCATGGCCCGTATGCAGGAAGTGTGAGGAACCCGTCGTCATTTCGAAAGCTCAGGATTCAGAAGCTCAGGCCATCATCTCTTCGCGGCGATCTGGTTTCGCTACCGCCGCCGGGATGCGCAGGCGGAACGTGGTGCCCGTTCCGACGACGGAATCGAACTCCACCGAGCCATAGTGCCACTGCATGATCTGGTAGGTTTGCGCCAGCCCGATTCCGCTGCCCCCCTTGTTGCTCTTGGTGGTGTAGTAGAGTTCGAAGATTTTCTCCTGCGCTTCGGGAGGAATGCCGCAGCCCTGATCCAGCACTTCGGCGACAATCATTTCGCCGTCGCGCCGCGCCTTCAGAGTGAGCGTTCCTCCCTCATTCATGGACTGCACGCCGTTCAGCACCAGATTCAAAATCGCCTGCTTCATCAGGTCGGAATCCACTCGCACCATCAGCGCCTCATCTTCGTTGGGCAGTTCCTGCACCACACGCACGCCATGACGCGCCGCATCGGGCGCCGCCAGCACCGATACATCCTCCAGAATCTTCCGGAAGTCCAAGTCTTCCAGGCGCAAATCGCGGGGACGGGTGAAGTCCACCAGAATCTGCACCACGCGGTCCAGACGGTGAATTTCGCTGCCGATGACCTCCATGTGGCGGCGGGTGTCGGGATCGTCCTGCTGCAGCTTGTTTTGCAGCAACTGCAGGTGCAGCACGATGGCGTTGATGGGATTCTTGACCTCGTGCGCCACCCCCCGGGTCATGCGCCCGCTGGCCGAAAGGCGCCGCGAAATCTCGATTTCGTCCTCGATGCGCCGCACCGATTCGGCATCGCGCATGGTCAGCAGCGCCCCAATCGGCGTTCCCTTTTCCTCAATGAAGTCGAGCGATACCTGCACCCGCCGGTCATCGGCGGCCTCGAATTCGTATTGCGCCAACTGCCGCTGCTGCTGGAACGCCGGCAGAACCACCGCGCCCAGCACCGATCCATCGGAAAAAATTTCTTCCGCCGTGCGTCCCAGAATTTCGCGCCGCGGACGTCCTAGAAATTTTTCCGCCGAGGCGCTTACCAGCACCACCCGCGTATCCCGCGTGAACAGCATCAGCCCGTCCTGCAGCTTGGTCATGACCTGCTCGACATTGTCTTTGAGGGCGGAAAAAATCTGGTTGGTATCGCGAATCTGCCGGCCCAGGTGCGCGATCTTCAGCGACACCAGGCCCACCTCGTCGCCGGCGCTGGTCGCCGCATCCGGCAGTTCGTCGCCCGCGCTCGCACTATCCAGGTTCCGGGCAATTGCTTTCAACGGCCCCAGCGCCAGATTGGAAACCACCGCCGCCAGGATCAGCGAGCAGAAAATCGCGACCACCGAAAAGAAGAACGCCTGTTGCAGTTTCGGCGTCAATTCGTTGCGCAGAAAAACCGTCGAGACCCCTACCCGAACGCTGCCAAACGCCTGCCGATCCAGTTCCAGCCCGATGCTTACGTCATACACGGTGGCCGGGCCGTAGAGCAGGCGCAGTTGGCGCCGAAAGCCGGCGTCGCGCAGCACGCTCAAAGGGGCGCGCGCCGGAACCGGCTGGCCATTCAGCGCCGAATTCGTGTCGAGAATCGCCACCCCATTCGGATCCATGATGGCGGCATCGTAGATGATGCGAGAATTCCCCACCACCGATTCCAGCATGTCGTTCAGGTTGGTGTCGGTCTGCAGATAATTCGCGATGGCAGTACGCATGGCCTTGGGATTGTTGGTGTCAATCCGGGTGCTGGTCAGGTCGGGCACCGCTTTCGACGCGGCGTACTCCAGTTGATTGGTAAGCTGGGAAGCGGTCTCGTCGGCCCACAGCAAACGCTGGCGCAGCAGTTGCGACAGGTAGATCCAGGAAAAGCCGACCACCAGCGCCGTGAACAGCGTGCTGATCGCGAACACGATGATGAATTTGCGGCTCATCGTAAAGCAGGTCTCAGGTGTTAGGTCTTAGGTCTCAGGTCCAGAAATGATTAGCGGCGCTTGCTGAAACCTAAGACCTGAGACCTGAGACCTGTTCCTCTCACTCCTCCGCCGCCATCACCGTATCCTGCGGCCGGCCGTATTCTTTCAGCTTGTTATGCAGCGTCTTCAGGCTGATGCCGAGGATCTCCGCCGCTCGCGTCTTGTTGTTATTGGTCGCCTGCAGAGTTTTCAGGATGAGCAACTTCTCCGCTTCTCCAACCGTCGTGCCTACACCGAGGTGCACGGCATCGGGATCGTTCACCACCGGCCGCACGCTCTGGCCAAAGCCCGGCGGCAAGTGCTTGGTTTCCACCAGTCCGCTTTCGCACACGATCACCGCGCGCTCCAGCGTGTTGCGTAACTCCCGCACATTCCCCGGCCACGAGTATGTCTGGAAGACGTTGAGCACCGCCTCGCTAACGTCCGCCACCTTACGACCGTGTTTCTGGTTCATGTCGGCGAGCAGGCTCTTCACTAACTCGCGGATATCTTCTTTATGCTCGCGCAGTGCCGGCATGTGAATATTGAACACGTTGAGGCGGTAATAAAGATCCTGGCGCAGTTCTCCATTGGCCACGGCATCGTCGGGGACTTTGTTGGTGGCGGCCAGCACGCGCACGTCCACCGAAGTTTCGACCCGGCTGCCCAGCCGCCGCAATTTGTGATCTTCCAGCACCCGCAACAGCTTCGCCTGCGTGCCCACCGGCATTTCCCCAATCTCGTCCAGCAGCAGGGTTCCGCCTTCGGCCAGTTCAAAGCAGCCGGTGCGGCGCTCCAGCGCCCCCGTGAAGGCTCCTTTTTCGTGGCCAAAAATTTCGCTCTCGATCAGCGTCTCGGGGATGGCCGCGCAATTGATGGGGACGAACGGTCGATTCCGCCGCGGACTCAGATCGTGGATGGTCCGCGCCACCAATTCCTTGCCGGTTCCGCTCGCCCCGGTGATCAGCACCGAGGCCGTGCTCGGAGCCACCTGCTCGATCAGGTGGAATACTTCCTGCATTTCCGCCGACGCGCCCACCAGGCAGCCGAGCGCCCCTTTATCGCGTAAGCGCCGGCGCAGCGATTCGTTTTCCGTGCGCGTGTTCAGAATTTCACCGATGTTGGTCAGGATCGAGCGCAGCCGCCGGAAGTCGATGGGCTTCTCGATGTAGTCCTGCACCCCCAGTCGCCCCGCGTGAAAGGCGGTGTCGGTCGCCTTCTGCGCCGTCACCATCACCACCGCGATCGACTGCGCCAGGTCGGAAAGCTTCTCTACCAGTTCCATGCCGCCCATGCGCGGCATCTTCACGTCCGTGATCACGATGGAGGGGGCGAAGGCGGGAATCTTTTCCAGAGCTTCCACCCCGTCGGCTGCCGTGGCCGTGCGATAGCCCCATCCCGAAACCAGTTCGGCCAGCCCGGTTCGTTCGTTCTCTTCGTCTTCGACAATCAGCACGCGTTCCTGGGTCATAGGCTCCATCTGCATTATTCAGGGAAGCGCGCCGCCCCGCAACCCGGCCGTATGCGCAAATATCAATTTGAGATCGCACCCGCGCAACCCTTCCGCGAAAAACTCACTCGCGACCCGCCAGAGGTGATCCTACGATCCGCCAACCATTCTTTCTCTATTGCAAACATGCCCAGTTGCTGTAGAATTCTCTGTTTCCACTGCGGCCGATCCTTAACAGTGCCGTGAGTTTTGGTTGAACCCGGTTCTAGTGAATAACTTGGAGTGGATTTTGACTTGGAGGAACTCAATGTCACCTTGTCACCATACTTACCGTAGATGCGCTCGGATCGCGCTCGTCCTGGCCCTCGTTTTGCTTGCGTTGCCGTCTTTGCTGAACGCACAAACTGCGCCCAAGGCCTCAACTGTACAGTCGGATGATACGCCGCCCAAGGCCGAGTTGTTCATTGGCTATCAGTGGTTGAACCCCGGCGGCAACATCCCCGATCACACCCCACCGCCCGCAGGTCCCTTGCCATTTAAACTGCCCTCGATCGCCCAGGGCTTCGGCACCAGTCTGGCCTACAACTTCAGCAGGAACCTGGCTCTCGAAGGCGATTACGGCGGGGACTGGAACCGCAACGCCAGTATCAGCACCGCCTCCATTGGACCGAAGTACACCTGGCGCGGCGAGGGCGTGAACTTTTTCGTGCACACGCTGTTCGGATTCGAGCGCCTCTCGACCCGAGGGATCCCATCCAGCAACGGCATCGCCGCCATTCTCGGCGGTGGTATGGACATCAAAATCTGGAAGCCAATCACGCTCCGCCTTTTTGAAGCCGACTTCCAGTACGCTCGCCAAAACTTCTCCTCCGTGGTACCCGCTAACGACAGCCACCTCCGCCGTCCAACCTACGATGGCGCCCGGCTGCGCACCGGTCTGGTGTTCAACTTTGGCGGAGCTCCGGAGACTCCCGTCGCCGCCGCCTGCTCCATCGACCACAACGAAGTCCTGGTCGGGGAGCCGCTGCACGCCACCGTCGCCGCCAGCAATTTCAATCCCAAGCACCCGCTCACCTACACCTGGGCGAGCAGCGGCGGCAAGATCGACGGCAAAGATACGGCTGCGACCATCGACACCACGGGCGCGGCTCCGGGCGCCTACACCGCCACGGCCCGCGTGACCGATCCCAAAAAGAAGAAGAACGGCGAAGCCAGTTGCACGTCGAACTTTACCGTGAAGCCGCTCAATCCGCCGCAGATTTCCTGCACCGCGAATCCGGGAACCGTCGAAATCGGAACCCCCTCGACCGTCACCTGCACCTGCACCAGTCCTGACAATGCTACCGTCACGGTGGGCGGCTGGACTTCGAGCGCGGGCAGCGTAGCCGGCAGCGGCAATTCCGCAACCCTCACCACCACCGGCGCCGCCGCGGGTCCGGCAACGATAAATGCAACCTGTACCGACTCGCGCGGCCTGACCGCCTCAACTTCGAGCACGGTCACGGTCAACAACCCGCCCCCACCGCCGGCGCCGGTTGTCGACAAAGTACTCGAGGCCCGCCTTGCGCTCCACAGCGTGTATTTCGTCACCGACAAACCGTCGGTGAAGGTCCCCACCGCCGGCATGGTTAAGAGTCAGGAGGAGACTCTGGTGGCGCTGGCCACGGACTTCAAGAAGTATCTTGAGGCCAAGCCGGATGCTCACCTGACCCTCGAAGGACACGCCGACGTGCGGGGCTCCGTGCCCTACAACCAGGCACTCTCCGAGCGTCGCGTGGCGCGCGTCAAGGGCTTCCTGGTCGAGCAGGGTGTCCCCGAGGCCAACCTCGAAACCAAGGCTTTCGGCGATCAGCACAACCTGACCGCGGCCGAGGTGAAGGCGGCGGTCGAACAGAACCCCGAGCTGACCAAAGAGGAACGAACCAGGTTCCTGCGCAATATGAAGACCATCATTTGGGCCAGCAATCGCCGTGTGGACGTCACTTTGAACGCTACCGGCCAAGCCGAAACCACCTCGGTGCGGCAGTATCCGTTCAATGCTGCCGATTCCTTGACGCTGATCGGCGGCAGGGAAGCCGACAGGAAGGCCGCCGCGGCCAAGAGGGCCGCCGCGGCACCCAAGGCCCCAGCCGCGAAGAAGGGCGCCAAGAAGCCAACGAAGAAGCAGTAATCGCCGCCGGGCGATCGCCGCAATAACACACACGGAGGAAGCGCCACCGCTTCCTCCGTTTTCTATTTCGCCGCTCTCCAATTCGCAGGGGCCCTTGCGCACTTTGACCGGCTGGGAAACAATCCTCTTGACACGTGTTATGCGACTTGCCTTCGGATTCGCGATCGCGCTTTGGCTAATTTCCCCGGCGGCGGGATTGGCTTCTCGCCAACAGGAGCCGGCGGGCTCCACCAAGGCGCCTGCACAACCTCCGGCCGCGCCTGCTCCCAAAGAGACCGCTCCGGCAGAGAGCGCCCCCGCACAGAACTCGCCGGCAGAGACGGCCCCGGCAGAGACGGCCCCGGCAAAGACTGCCCCGGCACCGACTGTTCCGGCAACGACCGCTCCGGCGGAGCAGGCTCCGGCAGAGACCACGCCGGCTGCGCCCGCCAATCCGCCGACCCCAGCTGCGGAGAACAAAGTGCCGGACAGTGAAGCGCAGCAGAAGCAAAAGATGGGTGCTGATTCGGCGGGCGGATCTTCGACCCGTGGAACCTCGCCGAGTGGGACATCATCGAATAGAACCAGAAAACGCCGCAAGCACACCCCGTCAGCGCCCAACGGCGCTCCCCGCAGAATTGTCGTGCGCGAGGGCGGAGCGACCCGACCCGCCGAGCAAATCGTGCCCGGCATGACTTCCGCGGAAGCCACCCGCCAGCGCCACAACGCCGAACAGCTGCTGAGTTCTACCGACGACCAGTTGAAACAGCTGGCGGGACGCACGCTGGACGCACGCCAGCAGGAGACGACGGGACAGATCCGCAACTATATGGACGGTGCGCGTTCCGCGCTGAAGGAAGGAGACTTGCGGAGAGCGAGCACGCTGGCGGAAAAGGCGCACTTGCTGGCCGAAGACTTGGTGAAGCATTAGGGGCGGCGGGAAACCCGCGGATTGCAAACAGTGATTTGTGATGCTATCATGTATCACATGACCAAAGCCTCGGTTCGGGACCTGCGCTACGAGTTCAAGAAAATTGAACGCCTCTTGCTCCAAGGCGAAGAGATCCAAATTACCAAGCGCCGGCGTGTGATCGCCCGCCTGGTGCCGGAGAGCGCGCAGTCCGCGAAAGAAATGCCCGATTTTCGGGCCCGCATGCGCTCCATCTTCGGCGACAAGGTGCTGGCGGTTAGCGGAGCGGATTTGATATCCGCCGATCGGGACCGGTATTGAAGATTTACGCCGACCCTAGTTTTCTTGTGTCTCTTTACATCCCGGACGCTAATTCCTCCGCCGCCTTACGCACCATGCAGGCTTCCTCTGGGGACCGCTTCGTGACTGCTTTGTGCGAACTGGAAGTCGTCAATGCTTTTGGTTTGCGGGTTTTTCGGAAACAGGCCTCGCTGGCGGAAGCCAATGCCGCGCTGACCAACTTCGAAAAGGATTTACACGAAGGGCTTTTCCAACTTCGAGGGTTGCCGGAGCGGGTATTTGAGCGGGCAAAGCAACTGTCCCAACAGACAACCGCGAAACTCGGCACACGTACGGCACACCTGTTGCACGTGGCGGCAGCACTCGAACTGGGAATGGATTGTTTCTACAGCTTCGACCAACAGCAGCGGAAACTTGCCCACGCCGTTCGTCTCAAGCTGAACTAGAGATCGCGTTTTGGCTGCGGATCTACTTTCTTCCTTCCCGCTTCTGCGCCACGACCAGCCCCCGCGGGGTGGGCATGAGCACGGCCGAGATCAGGCCGTCTTGCTCGAGTTGCAGTGCGGCCTCGCGGACGATCTTCAAATGCGAACTGGCGTCGTGCATCAGGATCAGGCCCCAGGGATTGATCTGCGGCAGAAAGCGGCGAATTTCCCGCTCGCGAATGGGCATATCGCTGTCGCTGTACAAGAGGTCAATCGTGCCCTCGACCTTCATCTCGAGGCTGGATTCATGGCGCAGTTCGATCCACTCGGCCAGTCCAGAAGCCTGGATTCGCGCCTTGGCGTTCTCGTAGATCTCGCGATCGAACTCGCAGCTAATGACGCGCCCGCGTCCGTTGGCTTTCAGTCCCTCGGCGATCCACAGAGTGCTGATGCCGCTGAAGGTTCCGGTCTCCACCACCAGTTCAGGCTTGATGGTGGTGACGACGGTGCGCAGGAACTCCAGCACCTCGGCCTCGGCGGTCATGGAGTCGAACATGCGCCAGCGCTCCGGATGCGGACACTCGGGCGTAGGGCGATGATATTCGGGCTGCAATTGATCGCCGCTACGCTCGATCTGTCGCAGAATGCGGCGCTCCTGCTTCTCTTTCCTAAAAAGACGGCGAAGGGACATAGGAGGTCTCAGGTCTTAGGTCTCAGGAAAATCTCACAAGCATCGATTGTATGTTCTTCCTGAGACCTGAGACCTGAGACCTGAGACCTGAGACCTGAGACCTGAGACCTGAGACCTGAGACCTGAGACCTTTCCTACTCACTGGTGAAATAGTCGACAGTGACTGGGTTCTCAAACAACGAATAATCGCGCGTCACCACGGTGATGCCGCTGTCGGTGACGAAGTATTGCGCGCGGTCGGCTTCGCTGTCGTAGCCGATGCTGGTTCCTTCGGGAATGTGCACGTTGCGGTCGATGATGGCTTTCCGGATGCGGCAACTGCGTCCCACGTTCACGTGCGAGAACAGAATGCTGTTCTCGATTTCGGTATAGGAGTTGACCCGTACGTCCGGAGAGAGCACGCAATTCTGCACCGAGCCGCCGGAAATGATGCAGCCCGCGGAAACCAACGAATCGACGGCGTGCCCCATGCGTCCCGGTTCCGCAAATACGAATTTAGCCGGTGGATACTGACGCTGGTGGGTGCGGATCGGCCATTGCTCATCGTAAAGATTGAACACCGGCGAGACCGAAACCAGGTCCATGTTGGCCTCGTAATACGCTTCCAGCGTGCCCACGTCGCGCCAGTAGAGAGCTTCCTTTTTATTTTCATCGACAAAATTGAAAGCGAAGCAGCGGTAGTCCGCCAGCATTTTGGGCAGAATATCTTTGGCGAAATCGTGACTGGATTGGGGCTCCTCGGAGTCCTTGAGCAGCACGGGAATGAGCACGTCGGCGTTGAAAATATAGATGCCCATCGATGCTGAAATTTTCGTCGGATCGTAGGGCGATCGCAGCTCCGTATGCTTCGGCTTTTCCAGAAAGCCGGTGATGCGATGGTCGCCTCCGATGTCGACCACGCCGAAATGGCGGCATTCGCCGGGGTCGGTGGTCAGCGTGGCGACGGTGACATCGGCGGCGGCGTCCAGGTGCTGCCGCAGCATGCGCCCGTAATTCATTTTGTAGATGTGGTCGCCCGAGAGGATGATCACGTGCTTCGGCTGCTCGCTTCCGATGGAATAGATGTTCTGATAAACCGCGTCCGCCGTCCCCATGTACCAGTTCTCGCTGACCCGCTTCATGGGCGGCAAAATTTCGATGAACTCCCCAATTTCCCGCCCGAAAATGTTCCACCCTTCGCGGATCTGACGATTCAACGAGAGCGCTTTGTATTGCGTGAGGATATAGATGCGGCGCAGGCCGGAGTTCACGCAGTTGGAAAGCGTGATGTCGATGATGCGGTAATTACCGCCGAAGGTTACGGCCGGTTTGGCGCGGTCGCGGGTGAGCGGATAGAGCCGCTCGCCGGCGCCCCCGGCGAGCAAAATTCCGAGCGTATCTTTCATCGGCACACCGTATGGACGCTGCCTGCAACGCGCCCCCGGCTCAACCGGCCATACTAGCACAACGCCAGTACTCAGTACCCGGTACCCGGTTAAAGTCGAAAGCGCAAGGTCGCGGCTGCCGGTTCTGCGTACTGAGTATTGGGTACTGGTTCAGCAATGCACGATCTTGTCGCTCTTAATTCCGCGAGTGGCATTGCGCGAGTCCACCACCAGCTTGGCCTCGTGGACGATCTTCTTATAGTCGTAGTCGGAGTGATCGGTCACGATCAGCACGCAGTCGTACTGCCCAAGATTGTCGAGCGGCGTGCACTTCATCTGCAGGTCGTACTTGCGGCCCCGGCCGACGAAGGGAAAGTAGGGGTCGTTGTAGCTGACCACGGCGCCCTCTTTTTGCAGCAGCTCGATGATGGTGAGCGCGGGTGACTCCCGCAGGTCGTCAATATCTCTTTTGTAGGCGACGCCCAGCACCAGAACCTTGGATCCGTTGATCGCCTTTCTCTGCCGGTTGAGAGCGGAGATGGTGGCGGCGATCACGTGGTAGGGCATGCCCACGTTGATTTCGCCGGCCAGTTCGATGAAGCGCGTCCGGAAATCGAACTCCTTCGCCTTCCACGAAAGATAAAACGGATCGACCGGAATGCAGTGTCCGCCCAGTCCCGGCCCTGGATAAAACGCATGGAAGCCGAAAGGTTTGGTGGCGGCCGCGTCGATGATCTCCCAGATGTCGAGATCCATGCGCAGGCAGAGCATCTTGAGCTCGTTGACCAGCGCGATGTTGACGCAGCGGTAGATGTTCTCCAGCAGCTTGGTCATCTCCGCGGCCGCCGGCGACGACACGGGAACGGTCCGGCGGAAAATCGATCCATACAGCGCGGCCGCGATCTCGCTGGCCTGTGCATCGAGTCCCCCAATCACTTTCGGAATATCGTGGCGCGCCACCTGGGTGTTGCCCGGATCCTCGCGCTCGGGCGAGAACGCCACCCATATCTCGTTGCCGCCGGCTGCGCCCAGGCGGGATGCTTTCAGCCCCGCTTTGTTTTCCTGTTCGAGAATCGGAATCAGCACTTCTTCGGTGGTGCCGGGGTAGGTTGTGCTCTCCAGAATCACAATTTGACCGGCCCGCAAGTGCGGCGCAACTGCGTGGGCCGTGTTGGTGATGTAGCTGAGATCGGGCTCGTGATACTCGTTGAGCGGTGTGGGGACGCAAATGATGATCGCATCCATGGCGGTGATCTGCGAATAGTCGGCCGTGCCTTGGAAGCCGTTTGCCTTGGCCGCCGCAATCGCCTCGGGCGTAATGTGCAAAATGTAAGTGCCGCCGCTCGCCAGGGTATCGATTTTGCGCCGATCGATGTCGAAACCGGTCACGGCAAATTTCTGCTCGCTGTAAAGCAGCGCCAGCGGCAATCCGACATAGCCAAGACCAATAATTCCGACTCGAGCCTGGCGCGCATCAATCCGGCTTTTCAAGGCCGTAAAAAGGGAAGAAGCGGGGAGTGGAGGATTCATAGTTTGCAAAGGCCCGGAAATGTCCGTGAACGTCCGAAAACGATTCTAGCATTCGAGATTACGCATTTATGAAACCAACTCTAGTAACATGCCTTGCAGATGCGATTCTCACGACTATTCAGGCCCTTGCTCCTGGTCGTTATTTTTGTCGCGCTCGCCAGCCAGGCGGCGCGCTTTCTGGTGGTCGATGAACCCACAAAGTCCGACGCCATCGTGGTGCTGGCCGGGGAAACCAACGTCCGTCCGGCGCGCGCTCTGGAACTGTTGCGCCTGGGGTTCGCACCGCACCTGTTTCTGGATGCCGAGACGCGAGACCTGATCTACGATCAGCGGCTGACCGATATTGCGCAGAAATACGTCAACGGTCTCCCGGAAGCGAAGCGCGTTTCCGTATGCCCTTCCGTTGGATTTTCGACCAACGAAGAGGCGGACGATGTAGACCGATGCCTGCAGCCGCTGGGCGCGCATCGAGTGCTGCTCGTCACCTCCGACTATCACACTCGCCGCGCCTTGATGATCTTTCGCCATCGCCTGCCGCAATACCAGTTCAACGCCGCCGCCGCGCGCAATCCGCAGCAATTCGGCGAAGCCTGGTGGGCCCACCGCGAATGGGCCAAAGTCACCTTGGACGAGTGGTCGAAGATACTCTGGTGGGAAGCCGTCGACCGCTGGCGCTAGTCAGCACTGAGTTCTCAGTTCTCAGTTCCCAGTTCCCACTCTCAGCGTCGGCAAACACCAAGCGCGGTCCCTGGTGTAAATTTACTGAGAACGGAGAACGGGTTCTGGAGGTTCCATGGCGCAAGTCACGATTACGGTGCGCAAGAACGGTCCCTTGCGCATAGACGATCCCAACGGCCTTGTCCAAATGGTGGACGCCGACGGCAACCCCTACGACCTGACCGGCAAGACGGCGTTTTCCCTCTGCCGCTGTGGCGCTTCCGCCAACCGGCCGTTCTGCGACGGTAGTCACAAGATCGCCTTCCAGGCGCCCGATACGGCGATCAAAGTCGGCTAGGTCCCCCCTGCGCGGCTGCGCACATCTGTAGAGACGGGGCTTGCCCCGTCTCCACCGCCGCCGGAGACGCGGCCAGCCCCGTCTCTACAGAGACGCACCAGTCTCATCGCCCCCCCTAGTGTCTAACTGGAAACCGGGGCCGCGAAATTCCGTGCCCGCGCCTTGCCTGTGATCTAGCATGGTCGGTGGACCATGGTTGCCCGAGTTATCGGCCTTGGTCTTCAAATCGGCGTTTTTTCAGGCCACGTTTTCAGGCCGAAACACGCTGTGCTAGCTAACTCTATGGACCCTTCGGGAAAAACCCAGCACGCCATTCGGCGCAGCACCCGGCTGCCGCTGGAAGTTCCCGTCCTCGTCACCAGCCTCGACCCCGCGCAGCCGTTTTCCGAGCCCGGCAATACCACGCTGGTAAACGCCCACGGATGCGGACTGATTGTTCCCCGCGCACTCGCGCAGGGCATTCCGGTCCGGCTGGAAATCGTTTCCGCAAAGCGGCACACCACGGCGCACGTTTCCGAGGTGGTTCCGCTGGGAGGCGATCCCGAAACCTGGCTGGTCGGCCTGGAACTCGACATCCCGGGAAACTTCTGGGGAATCGACTATGCGCCCTCCGATTGGAAGATCGACGAACCGAGGATCGACGAGAGCTCAGCGCCTGCCGCGGAGCAGCCGCGGCTCGATCAACCGCCGGCGGCGGCGGCCGCGCCGGTTCGTTCGCATCGCTGGCGCCTGACCGACATCAGCGCGGGAGCCTGTTACCTGGAGGCGAGCAACCCGTTTCCTGACAACACTCCGGTGCTGCTCAGTATTCGGGTGGTGGACACGGAGTGTTTGCTGGAAGGAGTGGTACGCGTGTCGCACGCGCAAACCGGAATGGGAGTCGAGTTCACGCGAGCGCAAGGGCACGATCAGCGGGCGCGGGTGGCCGAACTCATCGGCCAGTTGATGGACAGCCACGAGGTCCCACGAATTTTCGTTGGATGGAAAGAAGACCGGGGCCGGAACGAAGGCAAACATGCGGTGACGAGTCCTGCGCCCGGCGCGGCGCCCGAGTCCTCCGACCCGCTTCTGGAACTCATCCGCGCGGGGCCGTCGTTTACCGTGGAGCAGTTTCAGAACGCCTTGCGATCGCAGCGGCTCGCGGTGAAGTGATAGACTGCTTCGCCGGAGGTCTCTGTGTCAGACGAATCTGGGTCGGCAGAACGGGATCGAACCCTGGGAATGGGCGCGAGAATCACGCGCCGGGATTTTCTGAATGGAATCGCACTCACGGCGGGAGCGGCCATCCTTCCTCCTGAAATGTGGGTGGCGGCCGCCGCCGATCTGCAATCCGAGGCCCAGGACGTCCCCGGTTACTACCCTCCCGGCAAGACCGGCCTGCGCGGCGACCACGCCGGGTCGTTCGAACCCATGCACAAAGTCCGCGACGGCGCTTTCTGGGATGTCGCTCCCAAGCCCGTGGACCCGGGTGAAGCTTACGATCTGGTGATCGTGGGCGGAGGCATTAGCGGACTCGCTGCGGCGCATTATTTCCGCAAGTCTGCGGGCGCCAAAGCGCGCATTTTGATTATCGAGAACCACGATGACTTCGGCGGACACGCCAAACGCAACGAATTTCGCGCCGGAAGCCGCACCATCCTGGGATACGGCGGCACGTTTTCCATTGAAAGCCCGTCCCCCTACAGCGCCGTAGCCAAGGCTCTGATCGAAGAACTTGGCATTGATGTGCCTTCCTATCCCAGGTATGTCAGCAAAGATCTCTATCGTTCTTTGGGTCTGAAACCGCGGATTTTCTTCGACAAGGAAACGTTCGGCACCGACAAACTGGTCCTCAATCCCAGGACCTCCGGCTTCGACGAGAGTGGTGTCGATGAGTCTGCGGGAGAGGCGGGCTTACTAGCCTTCTTGAAGGAGGCGCCCCTCTCCGAGAAAGCCAAACAGGACTGCCTCCAACTGTTCACCGCAAAGAAGGACTACCTTCCTGGATTGAGTTCCGACCAGAAGAAAGACCGTCTTGCCCGCATGAGCTATGCGAAATACCTGACCGAGACCGCTGGCGTCAGCGAGGAACTCGTCAAGCTCTACCAGGCCCTCCCGCACTCCCTGTTCGGCGTAGGTGTCGACGCCGTGCCCGCGCAAGATGCCTGGGGCCTGGGCATGCCCGGCTTTGACGGCCTCAATCTCCAGCCCGGCCCCGGCAAGGGCATGAACTGGGACGCCATCCGTACCGAGGAAGGGGACAAGTATTTCTTTCATTTTCCCGACGGCAACGCCACCATCGCACGTTTGCTGGTGCGCCAGTTGATCCCGGCTGCCATTCCTGGAAGTTCCGCGAGCGATGTTGTTCTCGCCAAAGCGGAATACTCCAAGCTCGACCAATCTTCGTCACCGGTCCGCATCCGCTTGAACAGCACCGTGGTCAAGGTCAAGCACCTGGGCGATCCCGTCGCTGCCCAGGAAGTCGAGGTGACGTATTTCGCGGACAAGAAGGTCAAGACCGTGCGTGCCGCCAACTGTATTCTTGCCTGCTGGCATGTTGTCGTTCCCTACATTGCCCAGGAATTGCCCAAGGCTCAAAGGGAAGCGCTCGCATCGGCGCAGAAAGTTCCTCTGCTCTACACCAATGTTCTGCTGCGCAACTGGGCCGCCTTTCAGAAACTGAGTACGAACACGATCTACGCTCCGGGCATGTATTTCACCGCCACCGCGCTCGATCTGCCGGTGTCGATCGGCGGTTACGAGTGTTCCAAGAAGCCGGACGAACCCATCGTGATCCACATGATGAAAGCGGCCTGCAAGCCCGGTCGCCCGGCCCGCGAGCAGCACAAGCTTGGCCGCATTCAGCTCTATACCACGACGTTTGAAACTTACGAGCGCAATATCCGCGAGCAACTGGCGCGGATGCTCGGTCCGGGCGGATTCGACCCCGCACACGATATCCTGGAAATCACCGTCAACCGCTGGCCGCACGGCTACGCATATCAATACAATTCGCTGTTCGACCCGTTCTGGCTGGAAGGCGGCGAGACCCCGTGCGAGATGGCACGTAAACCGTTTGGGCGGCTGGCCATCGCGAACGCGGACGCGGGCGCATACGCTTACACCGACTGCGCCATCGATCAGGCTTATCGTGCGGTGCAGGAGTTGAAGAAGTAGTAAGTGTGGCGCGGGCGCCCCCGCCCGCGTTGGCGGCCAGTGATTGATTGGGGGGTTGAAGGTATTTTTGATCGGGAGACGATTCCCTATTGTTTTGTATCCGCAGGGGCGAGACGCTCGCGTCGACTGACGCGGGCGGGGGCGCCCGCGCCACACGAGTCAAGGAGATTTTTGCATGCCTGCGCGTTCCGCGAAACGTCCTGCGAAGTCGCAACCGAAGGCGGGCCGCCCGTTTGCCCCCGGCTATGGCATAGTCGGAGCGGCAGACGGTAAAGGCCTGCTTCCGTGGGCCTGGGTTGTCAGGAAAATGAACCGCTGCCGGACGTTCTGGCTGGCCACGATTCACGCGGGTCGCCCTCGTCCGCTCGTGATGCCGGTGTGGGGAGTGTGGCTCGACGATGCCTTCTTCTTCTCCACCGGACGCAAATCCCGCAAAGGTCAAAACCTCGCCGCCAATCCGGCGTGCACGATTGCAAACGACAACGGCCAAGAGGCTGTGATCATTGAGGGACTGGCGACTCCAGCC
>JBGPFV010000020.1:0-16190 GCA_041483535.1 Terriglobia bacterium
AAATCACCAATTACCAATTTTCTCCGTGCTCGAAGCCTTCGCCGCCTTTCTGTTACCCTTCTTCATCATGGTTCATGCCGCTCCCCATCTGGATCGCTTCCTGCACGCCATTGCCGACCCCACGCGCCGCCGGATTCTGCGCGCCCTCACAGAAAGAGGTGGATGCTCTCTCGATAAGGACACAGGACTCTGCGCCGGCGACATCGAGCAGCGTGTGAAACTGGCGCAGCCGACCGTTTCGCATCACATGCGTATTCTGGAAAAGGCCGGCGTGGTGGAGGCGAAACGAGAGGGCCACTGGCGCTGGTACCGGCGCAACGAAAAATTGATTACGGAAATGATGCGGGGCTTGCGGAGACAACTTTGAGAACCGGTTGCGAACCTTCCAATCTCGGCCACGGCGCCGGAAGGCGCTCCTCTAACGACGCGCTTACGGCATGGCTAGAGCGATGCCTGATACGAAGCGTATTTCCACCGCCGACTGCCCTGCGCTTCGGTTGCGGTTAGGTTCCGGCGGTCGCGGCGGAAGTTTTTTCTTCGTCCTCTTCCTTCGCCCTAATTTCTGTGCTCCCGTCCCGCTGGCTCAGCGCACGTACCTGCGAGATCAGGTCCGCGATTTCAAACGGTTTCGCCAGGCAAGGCACGCCATGTTCTTGCAGAAAACTTCGCGTCTGCGGGTCGGTCACGCTGGAAAACGTGAACAGCAGGCCTTTTTCCAAACCCGGCCGGCGCTTTGCGATCCAGTCGTACATTTCCCGCGGGCTGCACCCACCCGGCATGCGGCCATTCATCACGATCACATCGAAAGAACCATCCCGGAGCAGTTCCTGCGTATCTTCCACGCTCATGGAGGTCGAGACTTCGGCTCCGGCGCCAATTAACACGTCTCGTTCAAATTCCAGTACCGCTTCTTCATCTTCGACCAGCAGTACGCGCCCTTTGAGCACCGACTCCCGCCGCTGAGGCGCCACCGTCTCCGGCAGCGCCGGTTTCTCACTCGCCAGTAAACGGACTTCGATGGCCGCTCCGCCCTCTTCCCGATTCCGCGCCACAATTTCCCCGCCGTGTTCCTTGACGATCCCGTAGCAGATGCTCAACCCGAGGCCGGTTCCCTTGCCCACCGACTTGGTGGTGTAGAAGGGATCGAAGATCCGGCTGGGGTCCTTGAATCCCGGACCGCTGTCATCGAACTCGACGCACACGAAGGCATCTTTCCGGAACACGCGCACTTTCAAAACACCGCTGCCACTGCCCTCCACGATCGCATCGAGCGCGTTGTTGATGACGTTCAGAAACACTTGTTCCAACTGGTGGGGGTCGGCCACCACCGAGGGCACGTCCTCGGGGATTTCGCGTTCCAGGGTGACGTTATTGACCTTCAAATCGTATTCGCGGAGAGTCAGCGACTCTTCCAGAACCTTGCCCAAGTCCACTTCCTGTTTCTGCGGCTTGCGCTGGCGGGCGAACGAGAGCAGGTTCTGTACGATGCGATGCGTCCGCTGCGCCTGCTTGAACAGTTTGCGCACATAGTCGGCCGAACGCTCATCGAGACCCGCGCCTTCCAACAGCTGCGCGTAACCGAGGATCGCGGTCAGCGGATTATTCAACTCGTGCGCCACCCCGGAAATCAACTGGCCGACGGCCGACATCTTCTCGCTCTGCAGCAGTTGTTCCTGCGTCCGCCGCAAATCTTCGTAGGCCCGGCAAGTCTCCTCGTAGAGCTGGACCTTTTCGATGGTGGTGGCCAGTTGGCGGGAGATCGCGACCAGCAGATTCTCATCGTTACTGGAATAGTGCCGGTCTTCCTTGCTGGCAATGCCCATGATGCCGATGGGTTTGTCCTTGCCCCAGAGCACCACCCAGATCCAGTGGGGCAAGCGGTCCGCGCAGACAAACTCGACCACCGCGGGTGGCAGGTGGGGCAGAAAATCCTGCGTCACCACTTCCGTGCGCGAACGCATCACCAGATCGCCCATGCCTTCCGGAAAGACGACTTCGGCCATGCGCACGCGGGCCTCGCTGCGCGGACCCCAACCCGCACGCCTCCGGAAGGTACCCTCCGGTTCCGCGGCCAGATAGACCGAGCCGGTCTCCGCTCCAAACAGCGAGATCACCTGGCGCAGCGTCAGGTTCAAGATTTCATCCAGATCGAACGATTGGGTCGCGATCACGGCCATGGCGTTGAGCGCGTTCAACTCGCGATTGCGCCGCCGCATCTCATCTTCCGAGCGTTTCTTCTCGGTGATGTCGAGCATGAAGCCCTGATAGCGCTCGATGCTTCCGTCGGCACCGCGGGTGGCAAAACAGCTCTGGGCCACTGCCAGCAGCATGCCGTCTTTGCGCCGCACCGTAATTTCGAAGTTGCGCACGTAGTTGTGCGCCTCGATCTCCTTACGGAAAGCCTCTCGTTCCTCGGGAACCGCGTGCAGCACGCTGCCCACATCGAGCGCCGTCAACTCGTCCCGGCTGCCGTACCCGAGCATGGTGACAAAGGCGTCGTTGCAGTCGAGCAAGGCTCCTTCCGGCGTCGCCACGAACACGCCTTCCTGCGCCTGCTCGAACAACATGCGGTACTTCTCTTCCGCCACTTGCCGCGCGGTGGTATCGTGCACCACATGGATGGTGCCCTTCTGCTGGCTTCCCTGCTCGGCATACGATGAGGTCGAAATCACCGACTGGCCGCCGAAACACGGATCCAAGCCTTCGGTCAGCCCCGAGCCGCGTTCACAATACGGGCAGCCGCTCCAGTCGCGCATTTGCGGCAGGACCTCGTCACAACGTTTGCCCAAAACATCGGCCGGCGCCTTTTCCAGCCGCTGCAGCAGGGCCTGATTGGTTTTGAGGATGTGGAAGTTTGCGTCGTGCGCCAGAATCAGATCCTGGATGGAATCGAAGGTATTCATCCACTGCCGCTGCGAGCGCAGCACCTGCTCCAGCAAACGCAGATTCTCCGCCGCAATGCCCAGTGTCTGCGCCGCCGTCTCCAGAAAGTCCAGTTCTTCCCGGGTGTGGCCCCGGCCGCCGGAGCAGCCGAGCGACAGCAGGCCGATCACCGACTTTTTGCCCAGCACCGGCAGCAGCACCACGTGATGCATGCCATGCTTCCGCAGTTGTTCGCGCTCCGCTTCCGGCAGATCCGAAAGCTTCATGACGACGGCGCGGTTTTCCTGGAACAAGCGGGCCTGCGTTTCATCCGTCGTTTTATCGGCCCCCGATGACCCGATGGCTCGCAGAAATTCCGGCGACAAGCCCAGGTGCTGCGTGGGCGTCAGTTGGTTGCCATCCATCGATTGGAACCACGCCGCCTTCGCTCCCACTACCGTTTTCAGTTTCTGCAGTGCGGTCTGGATCATGGGGGCATGATTCTGGCCGCGCGCGATCGCGATCGCCAACTCGTTCAACACCGCCAACCGGCGCATGCGCAGCCGCGCGTCGTCCAACACCACCAGCAAGATACTGGAAGCGAACAGCACTTCCGCCAACAGGTACCCTTCCCCCGGAATGTGACTGGTAAATCGAGGCCAGTGCAGGTTCAGCGTCACCAGCCCAGCGCCGAAAAGGAAAGGCCCCAGCCCCATACGCCCGAACCGGTAGCGCAACAGTTCGACGGCTGACGCGGCGGCAATCAGCCGGCAGGCTACCTCCACCCCCAGCCCCAGGGTTTTCGAATCCGGAAAATAGAACGGGCGCATTACGGCGCAGACCATCAGCACCCACGAGACCGCTACCAACACGGTCAATGCACGTTTCGCGTGCGCCGAGATCAGCGCCGCTGCGGCAAACAGTCCCATCGCCAGCACAAAGCCGACCTGCGCGAATGCCGCCGCCGTCGTCGTCTTCGTCGTCGTCAATGCGACGTGCGATCCGCCCGTGCCCGTCATCCACAGAAACGCCCCATAAGCGACCCAGCCCGCGCCCCATACCAGCAGACATCGTTCCCGAAATACCCGGAAGAAGAGCAGACTGACCGCCACCACGATCAGGGCGGAAGTTTCCCGCGCCGTCAACCACGGGACGGTCAGCATGCCCACCGAATTCCCGAATATCCCGGCTGGACCCATAGATAGACGCACGAAAGCCCGGAGCACGAACTCCCAAACTCTTGAATATCACGCTCCCCGCCATCATTCCCGGATTTCCGTCTGCCGAAGGTTACTTTCGGAATGTGAAGTCCTGGCCTAGAATGAGCGATACATTACACTCAGAGAGATGGTTAACGACCGCATTCTCGTGGTGGACGACGAGGAAACGATCCGGGAGATTGTTTCCTCGATGCTTGGCGGAGCCCATTTTCAGACTCGGCAAGCCGCCAGTGGCGTCGAGGCGCTCGCGATTCTGGAATCCGGCGAAGATTTCGATCTAGTCCTCTCCGACCTGATGATGGCCGAAATGGATGGAATTGCCCTCTTGGAGCGTGCCAAGGAACGTTACCCTGACATGCCGGTCGTGATGGTCACCGCCGTGCACGACATTCAGGTCGCTTTGCAGGCGCTGCGCAATGGAGCGTACGACTACCTGCTCAAGCCTTTCGAGCGCGAGCAACTGCTGGCCACGGTCCGGCGCGCGCTGGAGAACCGCCGCCTCAAGCGCGAAAACGATGCCTATCGCACCAATCTCGAGGCGCTCGTGGCCGCCCGCACCCAGCAATGGAAAACGGCGTTGTCCGAGCTCGAGAGGTCTTATGATATGACGCTCGAAGCCTTGGGCGATGCGCTCGACGCCAAGGACGCCGAAACCCAAGAGCACACCCGACGGGTTACCGCTTACACCATCGCCATCGCGCGCAAGATGGGCCTGCAAAAGGAGGAGATTAGCGTCATCGCTCGCGGCGCCTTCCTGCATGACATCGGCAAGATGGCGATTCCCGACGAGATCCTGAAAAAACCCGGCAAGCTCACAGAAAAGGAGATGGCTGAGATGAAGGAGCACTGCTACGAGGGCTACAAGATCGTCTCCCGAATTCCCTTTCTGGCGGAGGCTGCCAAGATCGTCTACTCCCATCAGGAGCATTACGACGGACAAGGCTATCCCCGTGGGCTGAAGGGCGACGAGATCCCACTGGGCGCACGCATCTTCTCGATTGCGGACACCCTCGACGCCATGACCATGGACCGACGCTACCGCCCTGCACAATCCTTTGAGGCCGCCCGCAAGGAAATCGAACTCTGGTCCGGCCGCCAGTTCGATCCCGAGATCGTCAAGGTATTCCTGGAAATGCCTGACAGTCTCTGGGAGGACCTGCGCAAAGACATCAGTGGGCCGAATCCGTCCTTCCTGAAGGTGTAATCACGGACCGCCCTGGCTGAGATTGCAATGGGAAACGCGCGACCCTGGCCGGCATATCTTGCCCAGCGCCAGGCATCGTTTTACCCTGTTGGCCTCATCCAACTGAACCAGTGAAGTCAATGCAAACGGCCCCACAACGGTCGTGTTCCGCCGTTGTTCGAGGGTGAGTGAACCGGTACCCGCCAATGTGCCTGTTTCGCATTGGCGGGCAGACCGGGTTCTGTATGTGTCCTCGCCCCGCATTCTTTCCCTTCCACCTCTTTCTCTGCAACGCTGGAAGCCCGTCGCGTTCTATCGTCAGAGGGGTATGTTAGAGGTGTATAAGGGAAGCTTCGGATCCGGCTTCCCTATCCATCAGATCTATTTCCATCAAGTAGGAGAGATCCCGATGAAAAGCACGACAGCCGCTGTTTACGCCGTTCTTTTTCTCATTCTCAGTCTCAGTACGCTCGCAAGCGCGCAGAGTCCCACGCTCAACGCCATGCCCAATACCGTTTTTGCTGGTGCCGACGGCAAATTTGAAACCGCGCCCGATGTCGCGCTCATCCAGTTCAACATTTCGGCCCAGGCCGACAGCGCCAAAGATGCCTACGACCAGGCCGCCAAGCAAGCCGAGGCCACGCGCCAGGTTCTGCGCGCCAATGGCATCGATCCCAAGTCCGCGGAAATCGGTTTCTTCGCGGTGAATCCTCAGTACGACTGGAAAAGCCCCAAGCACAAAGTCACGGGCTACCAGGTCACGACCAGCGTCAGCTTGAAGCTCAAGGATTTTTCCAAGATCGGCCCGGTCACCCAGCAACTTGCCGACGCCAGCGTCAGTGAAAGCCAGTCGCTCAGCTACACGCTGGACTCGACCGATGAGGCCAAGAGCAAGGCCGTGGCCGACGCCTACCGGCGTGCCCGCGCTTCCGCCGAGTCTCTCGCCACGGCCAGCGGACGCACGCTCGGCGAACTTTCCTATGCGTCCGTCGATACCTTCGAGAACATTCGCGTGATGGTACCCATGAGAAGCCGTGCCGCGCCCATGGCGATGGCGGCACAAGGCCCCACCCCAACCGAAGAGTTCTCTCCCCAGAAGGTGACGGTCACCGCCCATGTGAACGCTATGTTTGTATTGAAGTAGTTCGTGCTTTGCGGGTGGAGAGCCGGGCGTCCCCGTCCGGCAGGACGGGCGAGATGCCCGTCACTCCACTAATCGTTTCGAACGATCACTTCACGCCGTGAGGAAATCCGGCTCGCATCCACCGTTACATCCCGCTGGATCTCCATCTCGATCGACGTCCCCGGCCCCAGTCTCACGTCGGCGCCGCGCGACAGCATTCCGATCGCCAACCCTGCCACCCCGCCAATTCCCGCTCCGATCCCTGCTCCCTTGCCTCCGTTGGTTACCGCGCCGATCACCGCGCCCGTGCCGGCCCCCTCCGCGGCGGACTTAACTTTTCTCCCAGTCTCACTATCCTGGCGAATCGTGCCCTCCGAATCTTTCATCGTGGTCTTCTCCGCCCCGGGCGTGTTCTCGATCGAGCCTCCCAGCATCACCGTGTAGCCGTTGGGATAAATCATCGAGGTAAAATGGATCAGCACCTCGGCCCGCCCCTTCACGTGCCCACCGCGCTGCGCGCGCTCAATCTTTCCCTGGATGTATGTGCCCGCCGGAATCACAACGCGGTCACTAACCACAAACGGAAAGGCAGTCTCGGCATACACCGGATCCCCCGTCTTAGCCGTCTTTGTCGAAATCGCCTGCTTCAGCGATAGCGGGACTCTGGTTCCCGCTGGAATGGTCAGCGTCGGCTTCTCGGATTCCACCGCAGGCGCGGACGGGTTCGGGGCCAAAGACGTCTGTGCCGCGGTGATTCCCGCCAGCAGCAACACCCAGATGAAAGCAGTACGGATCTTCATGGAGGGCCTACCTCTTCAGCATGATCTTGTAACACGCTTGCAGTCTCAGATGCGCCTACCCGAGTGCTGGTTAGCTGAGAACGACTTATTCGCTGACGCTGACCAGCGACACGTTTCATGATTTGGCAAAGTGACCGTCAAAAACCGGGTCCTCACTCTCACCGCAGGCTGCTAACCACCGCTCCTTCGCGGCCGGTTCTCCAGCACATTGCCCATGAACTGCGACTGCAGTTTATGCGCGCAGCCCTCGCCACATACGTGCATCGCACCTTCCTGGATCGCCAGCTTCTCGTCCCACGGCGCCAGATGCATCACCGGAACCTCGTAATCGCCAAACGAGCTCCACATCACCCACCAGCGGTCACTCACGCCCTTTTGCACGCCGCAATTGGGGCCGGCGCAACGGTAAAACGTACTCGGAATGAGGAGCAGATTCTCGGTCATGGCTAACCTGCGTGTACCGGCCATTGTAACTGAGGCGTCGGCGCCGGACCACGAGTTACGCAGGCTGCGGAAAAAGTCAATGTTCGACGCCCCGCCCCTAAAGGGGCGTCTGATTTTGAAGAACCTACGGTACCGCTAAAGCGATCCCCTGATACAAACCCGAGTTTTTCCGCAGCCGGTTACGGCCGCTACTTGTATAACAAATACTTCTCCCGCAGGCGCACGAACCCGTCCAGCCGCTCCTGCCAGTCCTCGGCAATCCGTCTCGGGTCTTCACCGGCGCCAATGGCCTCGAGCACCGCCTGATTGACCAGCAGATCCGCCATCCGCTCCAGCTTGAAGTCGTTCGGATACAGCTTGTGCAGCGCAGAAGCCAGCTCGACCCCCAATTCCGGCGAGTCCAGAGTATTCCGATCCAGAACCATCAGGTTCACGCCTTCACACCGTTCCCCGGCAAAGCTACTCGATGAAGGAGTGAAAATAATTGGCACGAACCGCACACTCTGAATGCTGCGGCCGTTCAAGTACGCCGCCAATTCCCTGCCTTTGATCCAGGGCGCGCCCACCACTTCGAACGGCGTATCCGTCCCCCGCCCCACCGAGACGTTCGTCCCTTCAATCAGCCCCACCCCGGGATAAAGCGTGGCTTGGTTCAGACTCCGCAGATTGGGCGAAGGATTGACCCACGCCAGACCCGTCGAATCGAACCAGTCCCCGGGCTGCCAACCCGCCATCGCAACCACGTCGAGCCGCGCCCCAATGTGCCGCTCGGCATTAAACATCTTCGCCAGTTCGCCCAAAGTCATCCCGTGGCGCGGCGGCTCGGGAAAGTAATTGGTGAAATTCTCCCGCCCGTCATCGGACACCGGCCCCTGCACAAACGACCCCGTAATCGGATTCGGCCGATCGAGAATGACTACCTCGATTCCGGCCTTCGCCGCCGCTTCCAGAAAATATCCCACCGTGGTCTCGTAGGTGTAAAAACGCACGCCCGCATCGGCTAGATCGATCACCACCGCGTCCAACCGCTTCAGCACGTCCAGCGGCGGACGCCGCGCCGCGTCGCTCGCCCCATACACGCTGTGGACCGCAACCCCGGTCGCGGCATCCTTCGTATTCTTGACGTCCGTCGTATCCAGCGTTCCGGTCACGCCATGCTCGGGACTGAAAATCGCATCCAGCGAAATTCCCGGCACGTTCGCCAGCACGTCAATCGTCCGCCGTCCTTCCGAGTCGACGCCGGTCTGATTCGTCAGCAGTCCAATGCTTCGTGGAGCCCCGCCCCTGCCGGGATGCAGCGCCGCAAACTTCGTCTCCTCGAGCACGTCAATTCCCGTTTTCACCGTTCCATTCCGCGCCGCCAGTTTGCGTGCCGCGCTTTGCATTTCGTTGTAGCCGGTGATGGCCGCGATCCGCATTTTCTCCGCTTCCGCCGGTTCGAGCGCCAGCGCTGCCGCCACCGCCGTCCCTACCTTGGTCCGCAACGAGATCGCGCTTCCCTTTTCCTTCGGCGGCACCACATTCATGTGCACCGCGTTGGTCAGCAGCACGATGTAAGTCTTCGTCGCCGGATCGATCCACAGCGAAGTCCCCGTGAACCCCGTATGCCCGTAACCACCCACCGGCAACAGTTCTCCGCGGTTGGTGGAAAAAGGAGAATCGATGTCCCACCCAAATCCGCGCACCGCCGTCCCATTCACCGGCTGCTGTGGCGAAGTCATCTTGGCAATCGTCGCCGGAGTCAGCACGCCTCGGCCGCCATCGAGCAAAGCTTGCGAAAAAATCGCCAGATCGTCGGCGGTAGAAAACACTCCCGCATGACCGGCCACGCCGCCCATCCGGCGAGCCGTGGGATCGTGCACCACTCCGCGCAGCAGGTGATGGTTCTCATCCTCGTCGGTGGGAGCAATGCGCGGCTGCCACGAATGCGGAGGAAGGAACCGCGTCTCTTTCATGCTCAACGGCACAAAAATATGTCTCGCCGCATATTCATCGAGCGACTCGCCTGAGAGCCGCTCCACCAACGCGCCCAGCACGACAAAGTTGATGTCGCTATACACAAACGCCGACCCGGGCGCCCTTTCGGGGGTGATTTCAAACGCCATGCGATACCCGGTGTCCTTGCCTTCCCACTTCTTCCCCAGGTCGAGATCTTCTGGCAGCCCCGAGTAGTGCACCAGCAACTGCCGGATCGTAATCTCCTGCTTCCCGTTCTGCCCAAACTCGGGCAGGTATTTTGCGACCGGATCGCTCATGCGAAATTTTCCCTGCTCCCAGAGTTGCATGATCGCCGGCGTGGTTGCGACGACCTTGGTGAGCGACGCGCAATCAAACACCGTATCCAGCGTCATCGCCTCCCGCCGAGGTTCAATCGCCCGGCTGCCATAAGCCTTGCGATAGACCACCTGCCCATCGTGGCCGACCACGAGCACCGCGCCCGGAATCTGCCGCTGGGCGATGGCATCGTTGATGATGGAATCGAGTACGGCGAGACGGGAATCGAGCGCGGTCTGGGAGAACGCGGCGACAGAAAACAGGAGCGCGAAGAGCGGCAAATATTTCGCCAAGTGTTTCATGTCTGCTGTGACTCTACATGACCCAGGAGAGGCGGCTCAAGGCTGAACGTGATCAACGATGTCTTTGGAGTAACTCCCCGTTTGCTTCAGCCCGCAGCGTTTGTTATAACCCCATCAGTTCACAAAACACCCTTGGAGCTGACGCTGCCCAATCGAGAGTCTGGATTCTCGTTCCTGGTGCGCAATTTCGTTGCGCAGGACGATCGGTTTCGCGACGCCTTCGGCATCCTCGAAAAGGCCATTGCCGCCCGCGCCTTCCCCGCCTGCTCGCTCGCCGTCACCTTCCGCGGAGAACTGGTGGCGCACAAGGCGCTCGGCCGATTCACCTACGATCCCAGGTCGCAAGAACTCACCACCGCGACGCTCTTCGATCTCGCTTCGCTCACCAAAGTCCTCGCTACAACGTCCAAGGCCATGATCCTTTACGAACGCGGCCTGCTCGATCTCGAAGCGCCCGTCACCGCGATCATCCCCGAATTTGCGGATGTCAACTCGCGCCGCCACGAAATCACTCTGCGCATGCTGCTCGCACACAGCTCCGGCCTGCCTGCTTACGAAAAACTCTTCCTGCGCGCCCAAGCTCGTGATGCCCTTCTGCAGGCCGCTTTCACGATCGAGCTCGCCTCCGCCCCCGGTGCACGCGCCAAATACAGCGACCTCGGCTTCATGATTCTCGGTGTCGCCCTCGAACGCCTGGCCGACGAAACGCTCGACGGGTTCTGCCAGCGCGAAATCTTCGGGCCACTCGGCATGACGCACACGACCTTCAATCCCGCGCCCGCATTGAAGGATTCCATCCCGCCCACCGCCGACGATCGCACCTTCCGCCACCGCGTCATCCAAGGCGAGGTGCAGGATGAAAACGCGAGCGTTCTCGGCGGCATTGCCGGACACGCCGGCCTGTTCTCGGCCGCCGAAGATCTAGCCCTCTTCGCGCACGCCATGCTCAATGGCGGACGCCCCATCCTCCGCCCCGCGACCGTCGAATTATTTTCGCGCCGGGAAGCCACGCCCGCAGGCACTTCCCGAGCTCTGGGCTGGGATACGCCTTCGGCGCCCTCGCAATCGGGAAAATACTTCTCGTCCCGCTCCTTCGGGCACCTCGGTTACACCGGCACATCGCTGTGGATCGACCGGGAGCGCCAACTTTCTATAACGTTGCTCACCAACCGCACCTGGCCTGACTGCCAGAACCAGGCAATCAAACAGGTGCGTCCGTTGTTTCACGACGCGGTGGTCGAAGCCTTGGGGAAGAACGCGTGAAACGCAAAGCACGGATTCGCGACCGAACGACAACCGAATTCCGGTGCCTCGCCACCGAGAAAACAAACTCCGCCTCCGCCGATCTCGATCGCAAGACCGCACTCGAAATCGCGCGCATCATCAATCGCGAAGATGCCAAGGTCGCGGCCGCCGTGAAGCGCGCTCTCCCGCAAATCGCGGAAGCGATCGAACTGATCGCCGCCGCACTCTCCCAAGGAGGACGCCTCATCTACGTAGGCACCGGCACTAGCGGACGCATTGCCGCCCTCGACGCCGTCGAATGTCCCCCGACGTTTGACGTCGACCCACGTACGGTCCAGTTCATCATCGCGGGCGGACCCAAAGCGCTGGCCGCAGCGGTCGAAGCCGATGAAGATTCCCGCCAGCTAGGCCGCCAGGAAATCGCGCGGAAGAAGCCCACGAACAAAGATGTCGTGGCAGGCATTGCCGCCAGCGGACGCACTCCCTTCACCATCGCGGCCCTCGAATATGCGCGCGCGCGCGGCGCAAAGACAGTCGCCGTCGTCTGCAACCCGAAATCCCCGCTGGGCAAGGCTGCGCACGTGGCCATCGTCGCGGAGGTCGGCGCGGAAGTCGTCGCCGGCTCCACTCGGATGAAGGCCGGCACCGCGCAGAAGATGATTTTGAATATGCTTTCCACCGGGGCGATGACCCGTCTCGGCCACGTCTATGGCAACCTCATGATCAACGTCCGCCCGAGGAACGAGAAGTTAGTCGAACGCGGAGTGAGCATCGTGGAAAAGGCCGCTGGACTCGACCACCGAGCCGCGCGCCAGTTGCTCGCCGCCGCTGGAGGCCGCGTTTCCGTAGCCATGGTCATGGCGAAGGCTGGCGTCGATCGCGCCCAAGCCGTAGCTGCCCTGAAGGAATCCCAAGGTCAAGTGCGCAGAGCGATAACGCTGGCAAAGCGTGAATTATTGTAACGGCGAAAAAGCGTGACCACAGGGGGCACAGAGGTTCACAGGGGAGAGTGCGCGGTCGGAGTTCGAGTCGAATTTCTAACCGCCGCAGTCCCGCAATCGTAGCTAGAATGAAAGCGGCTCGATTTGTTCCACAACCAAAGCTATGGATAAGCTGGTAATCCGCGGCGGCAACCCCCTGCTCGGCACGGTCCGAATCAGTGGCGCGAAGAACGCGGCACTGCCTTGCATGGCGGCGGCCCTGCTCACCGATGAACCGGTGATTCTCGAAAACATTCCGCAGGTGCGCGACATCGAGACCACGCGCAAGCTGCTGGCCGCCATGGGCGCCGAAGTCGAGCTCGGCTACGGACGCGCCCAACACCGCACCACCATTTGCGCGCGCACGCTTGCCTCGCCCGAAGCGTCGTATGAACTGGTCAAGACCATGCGCGCTTCCACGCTCGTCCTGGGACCGCTCCTAGCCCGCTGCGGACGCGCTCACGTCTCGCTGCCCGGAGGTTGCGCCATCGGCGCCCGACCCATCGACCTCCACATTAAAGGCCTGGAGCGTCTGGGCGCGAAAATTACGCAAGAGCACGGATACGTCGAGGCCATCACGGATCCGCTCAAAGGGAATCGGCTCCAGGGCGCCGAAATTGTTTTTGACAAAATTACCGTCACCGGCACCGAAGACCTGCTCATGGCCGCCACGCTCGCCGAGGGCGAAACCGTCATGCAGAACTGCGCCCGCGAACCGGAAGTCGCCGACCTCGCGGCGCTGCTCAACGCCATGGGCGCGAAGATCCAGGGAGCGGGCACGTCCACGATTCGCGTGCAAGGCGTCAGCAAGCTCCACGGCGCCAGGCACCGCATCATCCCCGACCGCATCGAGGCCGGAACCTTCATCGTCGCCGGCGCCCTTACCGGCGGCGACCTCAACGTCGCCGGATGCGATCCCGCGCACCTCACCGCCATCCTGCAAAAGCTCGCGGAAACCGGCGTGAAGACCGCGGTGAAGGCTGACTCCGTCCGCGTCATGGGGGATCAGCCGCTCCAGGCGGCCGACTTGAACACGGAAGAATATCCCGGCTTCCCCACCGATATGCAGGCGCAATACATGGCGCTCTGCACGCAGGCCGAAGGCACGTCGATCGTCACGGAAAACATTTTCGAGAACCGCTTCATGCACGCGCAGGAATTGGTGCGTATGGGCGCCAATATTAAAATCGAAGGGCACAGAGCTATCGTTCGCGGCGGAACTCCGCTGAGCGCGGCCGCCGTGCTCGCTTCGGACCTTCGCGCCTCCGCCTCGCTGGTGCTTGCCGCCCTGGTCGCCGACGGCGAGACCATCATCGACCGCGTCTATCACCTGGACCGCGGCTACGAACATATTGAAGAAAAACTAAAAGCGGTGGGCGCTGAAATCCGCCGCGTTGGCGATATCTTCCCCAAACGCCGCGCAGGGGCTGTGGTGGACTGACGAAAATCGGGGAGAACCCCACAACAGAAAAGGGCCGCATCGCTGCGGCCCTTCGCATTACTGGGAACTGAGAACTGCTCCTACCGTCTTCCGCGTCCGCCGCCACCGCCGCCCGAGCGGCCACCACCATGACCTCCCGAACCGCCTCCGGGACCGCGACCCGGACCGCCGCGTCCGCGCCGCCGGCGATTGCGATCGCGATCGCCACCACCGCCGCTGGGACGTCCCTCACGCGTGCCTTCAGGCCGCGCCGCGCCCGCCTCTACCGACGCAACCACTCCATCCACCCGGTTGAAGTTCGGTTCATCGTCGGCATCGAAATTCGCGCCCCCTTCGATCACCGCCGTGGGCGTGCCTGGTTGTGAACTCTGCGGCATGGACGGCGTCAGCGGCGCCGGCGAAGTCGACGGCTCAACGTCCGCGGCCTCGTCCGAGTCTGGAGGCGGAGCCCCGCCCATTTTGGCGCGCTGCTCCTTCAGGATTGCCTTCCGCGACAGCTTGATCCGGTTGCCTTCGACGGCCAGAACTTTCACCAGCACCTGGTCGCCTTCTTTCAGTTCATCGCGAACATCCTTGATTCTGTGTTCGGCGACTTCGCTGATGTGCAGCAGGCCGTCCAAGCCGGGCAGAATCTCGACAAACGCCCCGAAATCCGCCAGCCGGCTGACCTTTCCGAGATACGTCTTCCCCACCTCGGCCGAAGCCGTCAGGTCGCGGATAATCTGCAAGGCCTTGTTCGCCGAGACTTCATCGCTCGAAGCCACGTTGACCTTGCCCGAATCTTCCACGTCGATCTTGACGCCCGTCTGCTCGATGATGCTGCGGATCATCTTGCCTCCGGGCCCAATCACGTCGCGAATCTTATCGACCGGAATCTGCAGGGTGTAGATGCGCGGCGCGTAGGCTGAAACCTTCACCCGCGGCTCCTTCAGGATCTCATCCATCTTTTCCAGGAGGAACAACCGCCCACGCTGCGCCTGCGCCAGCGCCTCGCGCATGATCTGCGGAGTGATGCCCGCAACCTTAATATCCATCTGCAGCGCGGTGATGCCGTCTTTGGTGCCGGCGACTTTGAAGTCCATATCGCCGTAATGATCTTCCGCGCCTGCAATGTCGGTCAGGATGGCGTACTGATCGCCTTCTTTCACCAATCCCATCGCCACTCCAGCCACCGGAGCCTTCAAGGGCACGCCCGCATCCATGAGCGAAAGCGAAGCGCCGCAAATGGTGGCCATCGACGACGAGCCGTTCGACTCCAGAATGTCGGAGACGACGCGCATCGCGTACGGCCAGTTGTCTTCGCTCGGAAGCACGGCCGAAACGGCGCGCTCGGCGAGGGCGCCATGCCCGATCTCGCGGCGCCCGGCGCCACGCATGAAGCCAACTTCTCCGACCGAGAACGGCGGGAAGTTGTAGTGCAGCATGAAGCGCTTCTTGGCTTCGCCTTCAAAGCCTTCGAGACGCTGCATGTCATCGCTGGTGCCGAGCGTGGTGGTAACCAGCGCCTGGGTTTCACCGCGAGTGAAGATGGCGCTGCCGTGGGTGCGCGGCAGAACGCCGGCTTCGATCCAGACCTCGCGAATCTGGTCGAAGGCCCGTCCATCGGGACGGTGCTTGTGGTCGATCACCTGATTGCGGAAAATGCGCTCGCGCAGGGTCTCGTAGTACTTCTCCAGCTTCGCCTTGGCGGCTTCGTCGTCCGCGGGTAGAGCGGCCAGCAGTTCCTTCTCCAGCAGGCGCACCAGTTCGTAGCTCTCGGCTTTCGGATGCTTCTGGGTATCGAGGGCGTCATGAAGCCGGCTGCCGATCTTGGTTTCCAGCTTCTTGAAGTAGGCCTCGTCGAATTCCGGAGGCGTCACCGCGCGCTTCGGCTTCCCAACCCGTCTGCGCAGCTCGTTGATGGCGGCACAAATCTTCTTGATTTCGATGTGGGCGAACTCGATCGCGTCCACCACCGTCTCTTCTTTGACTTCCTTGGCGCCGGATTCGATCATGACAATCGCGTCGGCGGTGCCTACGACCATGATGTTGAGCAGGCCGTCACGCATTTCGGCGTAGGTGGGATTGGCGATGAAGCGGCCGTCGATCAGACCCACGCGCACCGCGCCGAGCGGGCCGAGAAACGGAATATCGGAAATGGTTAAGGCAGCCGAAGCGGCGTTGATGCCGCAGACATCGGGATCGTTTTCCGTGTCGGCGGAGAGGACCAAGGCGATGATCTGGGTCTCGCAGCGGAACCCGTCGGCAAACATGGGACGCACCGGCCGGTCAATCTGGCGGCAGGTCAGGGTCTCGCGCTCGCTCATGCGCCCTTCG
>JBGPFV010000021.1:0-15847 GCA_041483535.1 Terriglobia bacterium
CCAATCACGCGATACTCACCACCGTACTGCGACCGCAAATCGCGTTCAATCGCGCGCAGCACATCGGAGTCGTCGTCCACACTCAACAGGATCGGTTTCGCCATGATCGCTCTCAGCCTTAATGATGAATGATGAAAGAGGCAGTGTTAAGGTCTCGATCGAATCCCGATCGTTTCTCACCCGATTCATCCCATTAGATACCGAACGTTGTATTCCGGTCGCGCAATTATCGTCGCACAATCATCACGGACGAGCGGACGCGCGCCCGGTCGAGCGACGACCAGCTGCAAATTTCCGCGAACACAAATTCAAGCTACCAGTTCGCCGGGCTCGATCTCGTCCACATAACACCAGATCCAGCGCTCCCCCGGCTCGATGGAGCGGATCAGCGGATGCTGGGTTTTGTGGAAATGCTTGGTGGCGTGCTTGTTCTTGGACGAGTCGCAACAGCCAACATGCCCGCACGTGAGACACAGACGCAAATGCACCCACGTATCGCCGGTCTTGACACATTCCTCACACACCTGTTTATTCGTTTCTCTTATCTTGATCTGATCAAGATGCGTACATTCTTCCGGCATCGGTTCCTCCTGCATTTATGAGTTGACGTTTCGCCCAATTGGGTTCCATTCCAGCCAACGTATTCTGCATCGTGATCAGCGTTATCAACCTGCGCACTTGGCGCCAGGCGGGAGGATTGTCTTCTTAACACCCAATCCCGCACAAGCGCTACTGGCCAGGCGCTTCACTCCGCAGTCAGCAGATTCTCCGCAAAGGGCCACTGCTCGTCGATCCACTGTGCCTCGCAGCGGAGACCGGCGTTGCCTGCCATCTGGAAGATTTCCTCCGTCGAATATTTGTGGCTGCTTTCCGTCCAGATAGTTTCCCCCTCCATGAACTCGACCTGAAGGCCCGCCGCCGGGATGCTTACCCTCTGCCGCCGTCTGGACCGCAGGTGCATCTCGACGCTCCGAGCCTGGTGATTGATCCGTGCCACATGTGAGAACTGTCTCAGGTCAAAGTCGGCATCAAGTTCGCGATTGACGCGAGCCAGCAGGTTGAGATTAAAAGCCGCCGTGACTCCCAGTTCATCATCGTAGGCTGCAAGCAATTGCGCGCTCGGCTTCTCCAGATCCGTTCCCAACAGCAGTGAGTCTCCGGGCTCCAGGATTCGCCGAACCTCTGCCAGAAACTTCACACCCGCGGGATGATCGAAGTTCCCGATGGTGCTCCCGAGGAACAACACTAAGAGGTGTTGGTCGCGTTCCCGGTGCGCGGCTACTTCCAGCAGTCCATCCAGATATTCGCGCTCAAAACCCACGATGCTGATCGAATCAATATCGCGGAGCTCCCGCTCACACATTGCCAGGGCCGAGCGGGATATTTCCACGGGATAGTAGGACGTACGTTGCCTCCGGCAGAGCGCTTCGAGCACCCACCGGGACTTCTTGCCGCTGCCGCTCCCCAACTCGGCGACGGCGACCGGCATAGCCAGGCGATCGACAATCTCACTGGCGTGCCGCCGGAGTAAACGCTCATCCGCCCGCGTTAGTCCGTATTCTGGCAGATGGCTGATCACTTCAAACAGAGCCGTGCCCACGTCGTCATAAAGGTACTTCGAAGAAAGTTCCTTCTGTCCCGGCCGGGTGAGTCCGGCACGGACGTCAGAGGCGAATTCGTAATTCAGATCGCTCGTAATCGCGTGGACAAGCATTTCCTAATCCCTCCGGTCAGCGGCTTACACAACGGAATCCCGCATACACATATTGGTAGTGCGCCTGAAACCAGTTGCGAAATGTGGGCCGGAGCATGCAGGCGGCGGTACGCGCCGAGCCCCCTTTCATGACGAAGTGCTTCCCATCGAAAAAATCGGCCGAGTAGCCTCGGTAAAATGGAAACGGCTTAAAACCGGGAAACGGCGCAAATCTGGTGGACGTCCACTCCCAGCCGTTGCCGAGCATGTCGTCGACGCCGAAAGCGCTCTGTCCGCGAGGAAACGCGTTCACCGGCGTGGGATCCCAGCTTTGAAAATTAAAATTGCCCAAGGTGGGGCCGGGCGCTTCGCTTCCCCATGGATATGGATAAGAACAAATTCTTTCGAATTCGCCCGCCGTGCCGTAGGCGGCGCGGTGCCATTCGGCTTCGGTGGGCAGCGACTTCCCGGCCCACCGCGCGTACGCCCTGGCTTCCGCATGGCTGACATAGACGGGCCAGTCGAGCGGGAGTGGCCGTTCACCGAACATCGTCCGGTAGAGCCAACCATCGCCTGTGCAATGCTCACCCGTCTTCTTCCAGAACACCGGATGACTTTTTCTGTGCGCGGTTCTCCAGTTCCAGTCGTCATCGCTCCAGAGACTGCGCGTGTCATACCCGCCTCCGGCCACAAACTCGAGATACTGCCGGTTGGTCACTTTGTACCGATCGATGACGAATGCAGGGACGTCCACTATCTGGGCTTCATACTCATTGTCCCAGCCGAAGTTTTCGGAGCCGCGGCGAAGGCCGAGTGTCGCCACACCCGCGGGGACCTCAACCATCCGGTGAACCACCGGGCCCCTGTCGAGATTCTGTGCATCGCTCTGCCGCACCTTCTTGTCGAGGGCCAACTGATGCAACATGTACGCCAGCGTCTCGACATGCATCAGCCGATGCTCAATCGCCACATTAAGCAAAGAGTCAACCGGAAAGCCGTCACGCGTCTGAGCGTATTCGAGCGCTCCGTTGGCCAGCTTTTCGTCCAGAGCGGCCCGAACTTTGTTTACGTAATCGTGCACCGTATCCACCGAAGGCCAGTCGGACGGTTGATCGCCAGGCAGGCCGCCGCCGACCGGATCAATGCCGAAGGCAAACAGCCGGTCAAATTCGGGATGGAAACTTTGGGCGCCGAAGATGCTTTCGTGGAGCAAATTCCAATCGAAGGCCTCGAGGTGTCCGACATAGAAGATGATGCGATGACGCTCCGGAATCGGTCGTTCATAGAGGGAGTCGGCACGAACCAAGCTGAAAAGTGCATCGCTCCGCCGGCGGGCATCAGCCAAGCGCTCCAGTGACTCATGCCGGACAGCAACGCCATTTTGCATGGCAAGCATTAGGGCCTCCCCACTTTGATCGTGATGACCGGACGAATGGCTGGTGAAAAAAACTCGGAACGCCGCTTCACCTTGAGCGGTCTTCTATTCCAGAACCCACAGCATGCCGGCCAAGACGCGCCTAGCCGGCGCCCCCACATCATGGATTCCTTAGATGTCGAATTGCTCGGTGAGGTCGCAGCCGAAAAGTATCTTTTATTATGTCGCTCGGTTCGTCTCCAGGCGGCCACCCATGGCGGGCAGCACTGGCTGGCGCCATCGCCAAAACGTCGTGAGGTTGCGTCTTACGGAACCAGTCCCTTTCCCTGCAGGAACTCGCGCGCCACTTCCTTCACATCGCGATGTCGGCCGTCGACCGAGTAATTTAGTTGCTGCATCTCCTGGTCGGAGATCTTTCCGGCCAGCCCCGCCAGGGCCCGACTGACCTCCGGATGTTCCTGTAAAACCTGTTCGCGCACCACTGGTACGGCTTCGTAAGGAGGGAAATAGTGCCGGTCATCTTCGAGCACGAATAAGTCCAGCGTCAAAATCAGGCCATCGGTGGCGTTGCCCGCGGCCAAGTCGATCTGACGGTCCCGCAGCGCCCGGGTCAGCAGCCCCAGATCCATCACGCGCGGATTCTCGGCAAAGTGCAGTCCATAGGCGGCGGCCAAGCCTCGATAACCGTCCGGCCGCTCCATGAACTCGTAGCCAAACCCGGCCCGCCAGCGCGGTGCGAATGCGGCCGCCTGCGAGAGGGTTTTGATGTTCAAGCGGCGAGCGTCTTCGCCTCGGATTTCCATTGCAAAAGTATCGTTGAACCCGAATGCAGGGCCCAGGGTCAGTCTGAACCGTCGTTCGTATTCACTCTTGACCCTCTGATAGGCCTCCGCCTTATCGCCCCCGGCTGCCTGCTTGAGAATCGCGGTCAATGCCGTGCCCGTGTATTCCGGATATACGTCGATGCGCCCCGCCAACACCGCCTGATGACAGATGTAGGTTCCCGCAAGATAGAAGCGCCGCTCCACTTTCAGGCTGGTGTGCGCCTCAATCTGCTGCGCCATAAGTTCGCCCAAAATGAACGACTCGGTAAAGTTCTTGGAGCCGATTACGATGCGGCCAGAATGCGAGGGCGAACAAGCGGGAAGCAGCAAACCCGCCACCGACAGCACGAGCGCGAAGAGATTCGAGGGATGGGTCCTCATCGTGATCCTGGCTGCAGACGCCTCTCCAGCCATCCCACGCTCAGGTCCGCCAACAGCGCCAGGACCGCCGCCGGGATTGCTCCGGCAAGAATGACTCGGTTATCTACCATCGCCAGGCCACGGAAAATGAATTCCCCGAGACCTCCGGCGCCAATCGCTGCCGCGATCGTGGCCAGCCCCACCGAGATGACCACCGCGACCCGCACGCCCGAAAGAATCACACTGAGTGCCAGCGGCAGTTCGACCTGAAACAAGAGCTGCATGTCCGTAAGTCCCATACCGCGTCCTGCATCCACCACCGCGCTATCGACTCCGCGGATTCCCGCATATGTGTTCCGAATCATGGGCAGCAGGGCATACAGAGTCAGCGCCAGGATTGCCAGCCGATCCGCGCGGTCTCCCAGCCACGGCACAGGCAGCAGAAATCCGAATAGGGCGAGACTGGGAATCGTCTGGATGATGTTAGCGCTCGCCAGCACCGGCTTGTTCAGTCGCGGGCGATGTGCGATGACGATACCCAACGGTATGCCGACCAGCATTGCCAGCAACGTGGAGAACCCAACCAGCCAGAGGTGCTCCAGCGTCAACTCCAGCACTTGGCTGCGGTTCTGCAGGATGAATTGAAGAACGTTCATGACGTGCCTCGATCCGTGACTGACTGCAGTCCATCTGCGAACGCCCTCACATACGCCGACGCCCAGGGGTCGGTGGACCGCAAGAAATCCTGGGGCGCCAGCACCGTAACCAGCCGCCCCGCTTCCATGAGTGCAATCCGCGAGCCGAGCAGCAGCGCCTCCCGAAGGTCGTGCGTGACAAAGATCACCGTCTTATGGAGGCGTTGCTGCAACGACAGAAATTCGCGCTGCAATTCGTTGCGCGTGAGCGGGTCGAGCGCGCCAAAAGGCTCGTCCATCAGCAGGACCTCCGGGTCCGCGGCCAGGGCTCGCGCCACACCCACCCTCTGCCGCTGCCCACCCGATAATTGGTGCGGATATCGCGTGGCCAATTCCGCCGCCAGCCCCGCCATTTGCAGCAACTCCTGCACTCGCGCGCGCGTACGCTCCGCGGGCCAACCTTCGATCTTGGGGACAAGACCGATGTTTCGCTCCACGGTGAAATGGGGAAACAGACCGACGTCCTGGATCACGTAGCCGATACTGCGACGCAAACGAATGAGGTCGCAAGCGCTGTTGGGCACACCGTTCACCCAAACTTCCCCGGCAGTAGGCAGCAACAGGCGATTCACCAGCTTGAGGGTCGTGGTTTTTCCCGAACCGCTACGCCCCAGCAAAACAAGGGTCTCTCCGTGCTGGACTCCCAGATTCAAACCACAGACCACTTGTGTGCCCGCCACGCGGTAGGCCACGTCTCGGAATTCAATGACTGGATCTTGTGGGGTCGTTAGTGGCATACGCGCCAAGCATACCGGAGTTTTATCGATTCTGAATTACCCCCATACCAAAAAAGCCGCCATTAACCGTGCTTAACGCTTCGCCGTATAATACGGATCACGTGATCACCGTTTCCAAAGAGGACTACCTCAAGGCGATTCTCGAGGCAGAGAGCGAAGGGGAAACCGTCATTTCGGCTACGCTCGCGCACTGGCTCAAAGTCTCGCCTCCAGCCGTAACCATGGCCCTGCGCCGTTTGAAGAAAGACGGCCTGGTGCGGGTGCATGCCGGCGGACGCGTGCGCCTGACCACTGCCGGACGAAAGATTGCCCGCAAGCTGACGGTTCGCCATCACCTGATCGAACGCATGCTCGCCGAGATTTTCGGCATGGAATGGTACAAGGTGCACGACGAGGCGGAGCGTCTGGAACACGCGGTCTCGCCCGATTTCGAGGCCAGGCTGTTTGCCAAACTCGGGCGTGGAGTCGCGTGCCCGCACGGCAACCTGACGGAATTGGAGAGTCCCGCCAGCCGGCGGCGGCGCGGCTTGCTGCTGCTGTCAGAAGGTGAAGTCGGGAAGAATTACGTCGTAAGCGGGATCTACGAGCGCGACCGGCACCTGCTGGAATTTCTGGAAGCCCGCGGTATTCGGCCCGGGGCCAAGCTCACCTTGATCGAGCGCAACTATGACAAAACCCTTTCGATCCGGAACACCGTGCGCACCGTGGTTCTAGGCAGGCCCGCTGCCGACCGGGTGTGGGTTTCTCCACTGCTGCCTCGTCCTTCATAATGTTATGTTAACTACAATTAACATAATAGGGTATACTCTAGTTGAGTCCTGGTTTTCTCGGAAGTCCAGAAGATGAGGAAGGCGGAAGGATCGACGGACGCGAATGCACCGGCCCGCGCCGGCTCACCATCCTCGGGCGCTCAGAGCCGCGGCCACGTGTCCCTGGAAGGCGTGCACAGTTCCGTCGATGTGCCGCATCATCAGGCCGGCTTCTGGGAACAGTGGCGAGCTTTCGTGGGCCCCGCGATTCTCGTCAGCGTCGGCTACATGGATCCGGGTAACTGGGGGACGGACCTGCAAGGCGGCGCTCAATACAAGTACGGGCTCTTGTGGGTGGTCGGACTCGCCAGCCTGATGGCGATCTTCATGCAAGTAATTTCCGCGCGATTGGGCGTGGTCACGGGGAAAGATCTCGCGCAATGCTGCCGCGACTGGTATCCCCAGTGGACCCGTTGGCCCAACTGGCTGATGAGCGAAGTGGCCATCGGCGCCTGTGACTTGGCGGAGGTGCTCGGCAGCGCCGTGGCCCTCAACTTGATGTTCCATATTCCCCTGCTGTGGGCGGTCATCATCACGGGCTTGGACGTGCTGCTGCTCCTGGCTCTGCAACGGTTTGGGATGCGCACCATCGAGGCCATAGTCCTGCTGTTGATCGCAACCATCGGGGTGTGCTACTTCATCGAGATTTTCGTTCTGCCGCAGACCCAGCCCAGTTTTCTGGAAATGGGACGGGCGCTGATTTCGCCGCACTTTCGACAAGCCGGGATCTTGTACCTTGCCATCGGTATCATCGGCGCGACCGTGATGCCCCACAACCTGTACCTGCACTCGGCCCTGGTGCAGAGCCGCAAGCTCCAGAAGGACGAGCCGTCGATCCGGAGCGCCATCCGCTTCAACACGGTTGACTCCATCGTGGCCCTGACCATCGCCTTCTTCGTCAACGCGGCGATTCTGGTGCTGGCGGCGACGGTCTTTTTCGGGAAGAAAAGCGTAATCGCCTCGGGCGGGCATGTGATCGCGTTCAGCGCTAACAGCGATTGGATCCGGGTCGCCTATTTGACGCTGGCGCCGTTGCTGGGGACGGCTGCGGCGAGCACGCTGTTTGCCGTAGCCTTGCTGGCCAGTGGCCAAAGCAGCACCATCACGGGCACGCTCGCCGGGCAGGTCGTGATGGATGGCTTCATGCATTGGCGAATCAAACCGTGGATACGGCGGCTCATCACTCGCACGCTCGCCATCCTGCCGGCGGTTTTCATTATCGGGTTGCGCGGCGACAGCAGCGTTACCGACCTCCTCACCCTCAGTCAAGTGGTGCTGGCGCTGCAGCTTCCGTTTGCTATGTTCCCGCTGCTGCATTTCACGAGTTCCGGCAAGCGAATGGGGACTTGGAAGAACGGATGGTTCCTGCTGATCGCGGGTTGGGGCAGTGCTATTCTGATCACCGCGATGGATATCTACGGCATACCGGATTCGCTCAAAGCTGTCTGGCAGGTTGTAGCCGGCGGATAACGCCTAGCAACAGACGACAGGAACGGAAGAATCATGTACGAGACCATTCTGGTGACGTTGGACGGCACGGCGAGTGATCGGGCAATCATCGAACACATGAAGCAGCTGGCAAAGCTAGCGGGCAGCCGATTGGTGCTGCTCCACGTGGCCGATGGATGGGCGGCCAGAACCTATGGGCCGGACGCGGTTAGTCCTGAAATCAACGAAGACACTGCCTATCTGGAAAAAGTGCGCGCCGAGTTCCAATCGATCGGCATTCCTGTGCAGGCCGAACTGGCGTACGGTGAGCCGGCTGAGCAAATCATCAAATGGGTCGAGCAGAAGCGATGCGATTTGGTGGCCATGAGCACGCATGGGCACCGCTTTCTGGCGGACATATTCCTAGGCGCTACTGCCACTCGAGTGCGGCATAGTATCGGTGTACCCGTTCTGCTCCTCAAGGCGAAATAGACGCTTCACGGCAATCCTGCATGATTCGACGGTCGGCTCGCGGTTCAGGGGTGAGGTGCAGCGTGGACGCCCCTTTCCTTCAGCTCTAACAGGTCCCACAGATTGCCGTAGAGGTCTTCGAAGACCGCGACTGTACCGTACGCCTCTTCTTGCGGCTCCCGTATGAACTTTACCTTGCGCGCGATCATTTCACGGTAGTCACGCCAGAAATCGTCGGTGTGCAGAAAAAGAAAGACGCGCCCGCCGGTCTGGTTGCCGATGCGACTCGCTTGTCCCGGCGTGGCTGCACGGGCCAGAAGCAGGCTTGTGCCCTGCGATCCCGGCGGAGCGATCAGCACCCAACGCTTGTCTTCGCTCAAACGAGTATCTTCGACCACTCGGAAGTTGAGCGTGCGAGTGAAGAATTCCAGAGCTTCATCGTAGTCTCGGACGACCAGCGCGACATGGCCCAAGGTCTGCATCGTGATTCGTTCTTAACTTTACCTCAATCACCCGGGCATTCCGCTTCGATGTTCTCTGGCCGAACTGCACTCGGCCTGGACAGCCGGGGGACCGCTGTCGCTACGCAACCTTGGACGGGGCCAAGCCCCGTCCCCACACGAGTAGTTCCCTCCACGAGCCTTCAAAACCGATTACACTATTAGGTTCGAGTCTGCACTATTTCCCGGTCCTGTGCTGGAGCTTGTGAAGGAAGGTCATCATGTCATCGAATAGTTTTGGCGCCCGCGCTACTTTCAAAGTCGGCAAGAAAGAATACGAGATCTACCGGCTCGACGCGCTCGACAAGCAGGGTATCTCCACCCGGCAGTTGCCGTTCTCGCTGCGCATTCTGCTGGAGAATCTGCTCCGCACCGAAGATGGGCGAAGTGTGACGAAGCAGGAAATTCGGGCGCTGGCGGCGTGGAACAAGAATTCGAAGCCGGAAAAGGAAATCGCCTTCACACCCAGCCGCGTCCTGCTGCAGGATTTCACCGGCGTCCCCGCCGTGGTCGATCTGGCCGCCATGCGCGACGCCATGAAACGCCTGGGCGGCGACCCGAAGCTCATAAACCCGCTGCAGCCGGCCGAACTGGTCATCGACCACTCGGTGCAGGTCGATGAATTCGGGTCGCCGGGCGCCTTCGACGTGAATGCGCTGCTTGAATTTCAGCGCAACAAAGAACGCTACGCGTTTCTGCGCTGGGGGCAGACCGGCTTCCACAATCTTGCCATCGTGCCGCCCGACACCGGCATCGTGCATCAGGTGAATCTTGAATACCTGGCGCGCGTGGTTTTTGTGCACGAAGAGGGCGGCAAGCGCACCGCTTATCCCGACACCCTCGTCGGCACCGACTCGCACACCACCATGATCAACGGACTCGGCGTGCTCGGCTGGGGCGTGGGCGGCATTGAAGCCGAGGCCGCCATGCTGGGGCAGCCTGTATCCATGCTGATCCCGCTCGTCGTCGGAGTGAAGCTCACCGGACGCTTGCACGAGGGTGCCACAGCGACCGATCTAGTCCTCACGATCGTCGAAATGCTGCGCAAGCACGGCGTGGTCGGCAAGTTTGTCGAGTACTTCGGCCCCGGACTGCAAGACCTGCCGCTCGCCGATCGCGCGACGATTGCGAACATGGCTCCCGAATACGGCGCGACTTGCGGCATCTTCCCGATCGACAAAGAAAGCCTGCGCTACCTGAAGCTCACCGGGCGCAGTGACGAGCAGATCGCGCTGGTAGAAGCCTACGCGCGCGAGCAGGGACTTTTTCACGATGCCAACACGCCTGAAGCCGAATACTCCGAACTGCTGAGTCTTGACCTTGCTACCGTCGAGTCGAGTCTCGCCGGACCGAAGCGGCCGCAGGATCGAGTCGTGCTGTCGAAAGCGGGCGAATCGTTCGAGAAGGCTTTGCCTTCCCTGATCAAGCCGAAAGCGAAGACCGCCGTTGCCACGGGGAACTCCGGAGTTTTGCAGGTCAATCGTTGGGAACAGGAAGGTGGGAAGCCGACGGCAGTTGCGGTCGAAGATCCGAACGTCCACGAACACATTTCTGGGAATGGAAAAGCGCTGCATCACGGCAGCGTGGTGATCGCCGCGATCACCAGTTGCACGAACACGTCGAACCCGTCGGTAATGCTGGCTGCGGGATTGTTGGCGAAAAAGGCCGTGGAGCACGGTCTAGAAGTCCCCGTAACGGTGAAAACTTCGCTCGCTCCCGGATCGAAAGTTGTCCTCGACTATCTCCAAAAGGCCGGCTTGATGCCGTATTTGGAGAAGCTGAAGTTCCACATCGTCGGCTACGGCTGCACCACGTGCATCGGAAACTCCGGCCCGCTGCCCGCGGAAGTGTCGAAGGAAATTGAAGAGAAGAATCTGGTCGTTGCTTCGGTGCTCTCCGGCAATCGCAACTTTGAAGGCCGGATCAGTTCCGAAGTGCGCGCCAACTACCTGATGTCGCCGCCGCTGGTGGTGGCGTTCGCTCTCGCCGGCCGCATCGACATCGATCTGCGTAAGGACCCCGTCGGAAAAAGCAAAGACGGCAAGCCGGTTTACCTTGCCGACATCTGGCCGTCGCAGCAGGAAGTCGAGCACGCGATGGCGAGCGCGATTACGTCGGAGATGTTCCGCAAGAGCTATGCTGAGGTGTATTCGGGGGACGAGCGCTGGCGCGGGCTGCCGGTTCCGAAGGGTGAGACTTACGCGTGGGGAAAAGATTCCACCTACATCCGGCAGGCGCCGTACTTCGATGATATGACGCTCAAACCGTCCGCCGTCGCGGACATCAAGGGAGCGCGCGTACTGGCCGTGCTCGGCGACAGCGTCACCACCGACCACATTTCGCCCGCGGGTTCGATTAAGAAAGATGGACCCGCCGGCAAATACCTGATTGCTCATGGCGTGCAGCCGGCGGATTTCAATTCTTATGGATCGCGTCGCGGCAATCACGAAGTCATGGTGCGCGGCACCTTCGCCAACGTCCGCCTGCGTAATAAAATGGTGAACACCGAAGGTGGATTTGCCCGCCACCTGCCTGATGGCGTGGAGATGTCGATCTTCGACGTGTCCGAAAAGTACAACGCTGAAAAAGTGCCACTCGTGATTCTGGCGGGTAAGGAGTACGGTTCCGGATCTTCACGCGACTGGGCGGCCAAGGGACCGCGTCTGCTCGGCGTTCGCGCCGTGATTGCGGAAAGCTACGAACGCATTCACCGCTCGAATCTCGTCGGCATGGGCATTCTGCCCCTGCAGTTTCTGCCGGGAGAAAATGCCGAGACGCTGAAGTTGAGCGGCGAAGAAGTGTTCGAGATCGCGGGCATTCGCGAGGTGGTCGAGAAGTTTTCTTCCGGCCGCAAGATTACGGTGCGGGTGAAGGGTGGGAAGACCGCCGAATTTCAAGCCATCGTTCGCATTGACACACCGCAGGAAGCTCTCTACTACGCCAACGGAGGTATCCTCCAGTACGTGCTGCGGCAGTTGCTGGCGGGGAAACCGCAGCCGGAAGCGGTTACCGCTTAACATTTCCTGTAGAGACGCGGCTTGCCGCGTCTCCGCGGCCTGAGACGGGGCAAGCCCCGTCTCTACAGATGCGTTGCCGTTGTCCCTACGTGGTTCGTGCTTGCTGCGTGCTAATCTCAAAGTCCGATGTCCGTCGCGCCCCAATACATTCCTGCTGCTTATAGTCTGACCGCGGTTGGGGTCTGGGGCGCGAGTGATTTTCTCGGCGGAGTGGGCGCCCGGCGCGCGAACGCGTTTCTGTTCACGGCCATTGTGCACCTCAGCGGCTTGGTCTTGGTCGGCACTCTCGCGCTGGCGACCCACGCACAGTTTCCGGCAAACGCCAGCTTAGTTTGGTCGCTCATCGCCGGGTCGGTCGGCGGCATTGCCCTGGCCTTGTTTTATCGTTCATTGGCCAGCGGAAACATGGGGCTGGTCGCGCCTGTGGCTGCCGTTCTGGGCGCCGCGATTCCCACCCTCGTGACCGCTTTTACGGAGGGCTTTCCGGGCTATCGGCACCTGTTCGGTTTCCTTCTCGCCGGAATCGGTGTCTGGCTCATTTCGCGTACCGAATCTGGCGTTGGCCGTCCCGAAGGCTTAGGCATGGCGGTGCTGGCCGGAATCGGTTTCGCGGCCTTTTATCTCTGTATCCACCGGGCGGGCAACGGCTCCGCATTGTGGATCGCGAGCTGCTCGCGCTTCGGTTCCTTATTCGTCACGGGAGCCATCGTTCTTTTCGGAAGACATTTGCGCGCGGTGGCAGCTCCGGTACTGAGCATTGCCTTGGTTGCCGGAATCCTTGACATCTCCGGCACCGCCGTTTTCATCCGCGCGAGTCAAATTGGACGCCTGGACAACGCGGTCGTGCTCAGTTCGCTCTATCCCGCGGTTACCGTTTTGCTGGCTCGCATCTTTCTGCACGAGCACTTCAGCCGCGCCCGTACCTTCGGCATGATCGCGGCGCTGGCAGCGGTCCCGCTGATTGCGGGCTGAGGAATTCAGTCGCATTCCATATTCTGGAATATGGAATGCAAATAGAACAAGTTGTGGGGAAAAGGTGATCTGTGCCTCTGGTTGCCGTTCGCAATGTCACGAAGATTTTCGACCTTGCCGAATCCCCGTTCGGCGGCCGCAGTGCGGGCCAAGTCCGCGCCGTGGATGATGTGTCACTCGAAATCCACGAAGGCGAAACGCTGGGCTTGGTTGGCGAATCCGGCTCCGGCAAGAGTACGCTTGGACGCCTTATCCTCCGCCTGATCGAGCCGACGTCGGGCGCCATACTTTTCGAGGGCATCGATCTGGTGCGAGCGAACGGCTCCGAATTGCGCCGCCTTCGCCGTGACATGCAGATCATCTTCCAGGACCCGTTCGGTTCGCTCGACCCGCGCTTCCGCGTGGAGGACGTGATCGCCGAGCCGCTCATCCTGCATCAGAAGACGCTGCATCAGACAATCGTTGACCAGAAGACCACGCACGAAGGCCTTAGCCGCCATGCCCGCCGCCAGCGCGTGCGGGAACTTTTGCGTGCGGTGGGAATGGATGAATCTGCCATGTCCCGTTATCCACACGAGTTCTCCGGAGGCCAGCGCCAGCGCATCGGCATCGCCCGTGCGCTTGCCCTGCAGCCAAAGTTCATCGTTGCCGATGAACCGGTTTCCGCTCTCGACGCCAGCGTTGGCGCGCAGATCGTGAATCTTTTGCAGCAACTGCAGCGCGATTTCGGGCTGACCTATTTATTCATCTCGCACGCCATGCCGGTCGTTCGCTACCTCTCGACCCGCATCGCGGTGATGTATCGCGGCAAGATCGTCGAGATCGGAAGCACTGAGCAAATCACTGCCCAGCCGCAGCACGCTTATACGCGCAAACTGCTCGCGGCAACCCCGGAGATGGCGGCGCCGTAGCAGCCTTTTGTGTGGTGGCGGGGCTTTGCCCCGCCAGGACGGGGCAGAGCCCCGTCGCCACACAGGCCCCAACCCACCACACCAGCATTTACAATTACTCCGCGCCATGCACACTGCTGACGTCGTTCTCATCGGCGGAGGGATTGTCGGCTCCAGCATCGCCTACCACCTCGTCGCGGCTGGCTGTAAGAGCGTTCTTGTACTTGAGCGCGAGACCACGCAGGGCAAGGGGTCCACGGGCAAGAGCATGGGCGGCGTGCGGGCGCAGTTTTCTACTCCGGTCAATATCCAGATGTCGCTTTACTCGATCCCGTTTTATGCGGGCTTCGAAGAACGGCTCGGGCACCCGTGCGACTACCGGCCCCAGGGATATCTTTTTTGCGCGACCAGCGAAAAACACATGGCCTACCTGCGCGCGAACTACGACAAGCAGGTTGCCATGGGATTGAAGAACGTGCGCCTTGTCGCCGGGGACGAAATCCGCAGCCAATTCCCGCAACTCCGCGCCGATGACATCGTCGGCGGCAGCTTCTGTTCCACCGACGGTTTTGTCGATCCCTACAGTGCCATGGTCGGTTTTATGACGTGGGCTAGCGACCACGGCGCCACGCTCTGGAAGAACGCCAGCGTAACTGGAATCACGCGTCACCTCGACGGCGGGAGCTTTGAAGTCCGGACCACGCGCGACACAGTTTCGACGCGCACGGTTGTGAACTGTGCCGGAGCATGGGCGGCTTCGATTGCCAGGATGGTTGGCATCGAACTGCCGGTCGAACCACTGCGCCGCATGCTGGTCCCGACGGAACCGTTCGACCAATTTCCCCACACCGCGCCCATGATCGTCGACATGTCCACCGGCTTCCACTTCCGCCCCGAGGGCCGCGGATTCCTGCTGGCGTGGAACGATCCGGAAGAAACGCCCGGCTACAAAACTGATTTCGATGTGAGCTTCATCGAGAAGATCCTTACCCGCGCCGCGGATCGCGTGCCTGTATTCGAGAATGTCGCGGTCAATCCCCAGCGAGCCTGGGCCGGCCTCTATGAAATGACGCCCGACCACCACCCAATTCTAGGAGAATCCCCGGATGTCCCCGGCTTCTTTTTCGCCAACGGGTTCAGTGGGCACGGCGTGATGCACTCGCCCGCCACGGGGAAAATTCTGAGCGACTTGATTCTGACCGGGAAGACGGATTTGATTGATGCATCTCTGCTGAACTTTTCGCGCTTTGCGGAGCGGCGGATGATACAGGAGACGGCGGTGCTGTAATTTGGTTTTCCTTCGTGTACCTTAGTGTCCTTGGTGGTTAACGAAGACCTCACAACCACAAAGGGCACGAAGAAACGCAAAATACGAGAATCAAACATCCTATGCCCAAGGAACTCAACTACTGGCTCACCACGGTTCAGATGCCCACCGCCCCGGCGCAACCATTGCCGGAAAGCGCTGACGTCGCCATCATCGGCGCCGGATTCACCGGCCTCTCCGCCGCGCTTTCGCTGGCTAAACGCGGGGCGAAGGTCGTCGTGCTGGAATCGGAAACCATCGGCTGGGGCGCGAGTTCGCGCAACGGCGGCATGGTGCTCACCGGAATGAAGCTCGGCGTCAACGAACTTATCTCGAGGTATGGACGCGAGCTGACGCGCCGCATGTACGCGGCCTCGCTTGAAACCATCGGCTCGGTCGAGCGCATCGTGAACCAGGAAAGCATCGCCTGCGATTTCGCCCGCACCGGACACCTCGAAGTCGCCTGCAAACAGGCGCATTTCGACGACTACGCCCGCCAGGTGGAAGTGATCGCGCGCGAATTCAACCACCCGTTGCGCGTCGTGCCCCGCGACCAACTCCGCGAAGAAATCGGCTCCGGCATCTATTACGGCGGCATGGTCGATGAAATCTCGGTGGGTCTCAATCCCGCGCGCTACGTTGCCGGACTCGGCGTCGCGGCCATGCGTGCCGGCGCCCAGATCTGTGAAGGCACACGACTGCAAAATATGCAGCGCGAGTCGCGTGCCGCCGCGCCCGGTTTCAAGCTCACCACCTCACGCGGCAGCTTC
>JBGPFV010000022.1:0-15826 GCA_041483535.1 Terriglobia bacterium
CCTGCTTCTCGCCGAAACCTGAGGCGGTGGCGTACGAATCCTGCTCGATGATGTAAAAGTGGCTGTCGTCGATCATGGTGATCGCGTAGTTGCTTGGAGTGCTGTAGTTGATAACCAGGGATCCAGTCCCGTCGCTGGCGATGCTGTAGGTGCCGGCCACCGGCAAGGTCGGAGTGAGTAGAGTGCCGTCCTGATCGAAGTCATCAAGGGTGACGGTCAGTTTGCCATTACCGTCGGCTGTGAAAACGACTGTCTCGGAGAATGGGTCATTGGAGGTTAGCAACTGATTGATCCCGATGCCGGTCTGTGCGATTACGTACTGGCCTTTCAGGCTGGCTTTGCCGAAGCCTCCGCCAAGGGACAGGATGGGCCCGCCGCTGCCGCAACCGGCGGTCAAGAAGATGCCTGATATCGCTGCCAGGGCCATGAGGACTAGTTTCGCAGACTTAAAGGAAGGAAGGGGATTCATAAGACACTCCTGTCTTTAGTTCCTGAGATGCCGTAACCCGGATTGTAGAAGAAAGTTTCGGTTAAGAAAATTGGCGGGAGCGGGCGGCAGTCGGCGGCGGAAAAGTCGGGATGGCAATGCCCAGCCCTAGAGCGCGCTAGAAATCGGTCGCCCCTCCGGGGCTGGATTTTCCGGCATTTCGTTCCAACGCATTGCCCAACCAATGAGTTCACGCACACACACGGGGAGACGGGGCGAGCCCCGTCTCTACAGGGGGTTTCGGGCGGGGGCTGGGAGGGCGGGGTGCTTGCTTCTTTTGGATGCTTTTTCGGATGCCCAGACTCCTACGCGGTAGAGGAGCAGGATGCTTAGCACGATCCCGTACTCAATGGGCTTGTGGAGATCGGCCTTTACCAGCCAGGTGTAATGCACGACCGCCAGGATTCCCGTGAAATAGATGAGGCGGTGGAGGCGCTGCCAGTTCTTGCCGCCGAGGCAGCGAATCGACCAGGCGGTCGAGGTCAGGGCCAGGGGAATGAGGAGGACGAAGGCGGAGAAACCTACGGTGATGAAGGGGCGCTTGGCAACATCTTTCGCCATTTCGTGGAGGTCGAAAAACTTATCGAGCCAGATGTAGGTCAGGAAGTGCAGGGTGGCGTAGAAGAAGGCGAACAGTCCGATCATGCGACGGACGCCGATCAGCCAGTATTGGCGGGTGATCCGGCGGAGAGGCGTGATGGAGAGGGTGGTGAGAACTAGAATCAGGGTCCAGTCGCCGGTGGCGTGGGTGATGACCTCGATGGGATTGGCGCCCAGGGCGTTGTGGAGGGCCTTCCAGACTAGCCTTTCCAGCGGAATCAGTGCGGCCAGGAAGATCGCGATTTTTGTGAGGCGCAGAGTCATCGGGATTGCAGAGGTCAGAGGTTAGAGGTCAGAGGTGGAAACTTCGTCACGTAGAATTTTACCTCTGCAATCTGACCTCTCACCTCTGACCTCGCTAAAAGTTCTTTTTCAGGTCCATGCCGGAATAGAGGCTTGCTACCTGATCGTAACCGTTGAACATCAGGGTGGGCCGCTTGAGGAATTCACCCAGACGGCGTTCCTTGGCCTGGCTCCAGCGCGGATGGTCGACGTTGGGATTGACGTTTGAATAGAAGCCGTATTCACTGGCCGCGGCCCGCTGCCACGTGTTCAGGGGCTGATCGCCGGTGAAGCGGATGCGGACTATCGACTTGGCGCTTTTGAAGCCGTATTTCCATGGAATCACTATGCGGAGGGGAGCGCCGTCTTGATTGGGCAGCACCTCGCCGTACATGCCGAAACAGAGTAGCGCTAACGGATGCATGGCCTCGTCCATGCGCAGGCCTTCGACGTAGGGCCACTGCAATACGCTGGAGCGCTGGCCGGGCATTTGTTTGGGATCGTACAGGGTGGTGAACTCGACGTACTTCGCTTTGGGCAGAGGGTCGGCGCGTTTGATCAGTTCGCTTAGGGAGAATCCAACCCAGGGCACGACAATCGACCAGCCCTCGACACAGCGATGACGGTAGATGCGCTCTTCGGGAGCGGCCATTTTCAGGATCGCGTCGACGTCGAGGACCTGCTTTTTCTTGACGTCGCCGTCGATGGTCACAGTCCAGGGACGGGTCCTGAAATTCTTTGCCAGACCGGCAGGCTCGTATTTGTCGGTGGAGAATTCGTAGAAATTGTTGTAGTTGGTGACATCCTTGTAGGGCGTTTCCTTTTCCGTCGTGCTGAAAGGGCTTTTCTGGAGGCCGTCAATTTTGGGGTTGGCATGGGCGGTGAGCAAGGGCGCGGCAAGATCGCGGAAGGCGACGGCGGCCGCTCCAGCGATCGCGGCGCCGGCTAGGAAGTTGCGCCGGTTCAGGTAGGTCGCTTTAGGAGTAATTTCGGACGATGGAATTGCGTCTGGTTTCTTGATTACCATGGCTCACCCCGATTACGGTTCAATTCCCCACACTTCGTTGCTAACTTCAGTATAGGACGCGGAGACGGGGAAAAAGTTGCACGCGTCGGGGATCCCGTAAATCAATCACAAAGCGTTAACTACGGAGGACACCGGGGAGCACGGAGGAAACCGCAAATCCTTCGCGCAACTTCGTGGCCTTTGTGGTTGATGAGTTTGTGACGGCCAGCTTTCAAGGCTAGATTAGTTCGAGGCCGATTTTGCTATGGACTTGGGGGCGGGCTGGGAGCGAATGACTTCGCGGACTTTCTTGGCGAGACTCTGAAGGGTGAAGGGCTTTTGCAGGAAACCGGTGCCGGGGCCGAGCGCACCCTGGGTGACGACGGCATCTTCGGTATAGCCGGAGAGGTAAAGCACGCTGATGCCGGGACGCAGCACGAGCAGTCTTTTGGCTAGTTCGCGGCCGCCGATTCCGGGCATGACCACGTCGGTGATCAGGATATGGATGTGGTCTTTGCAGGAGTCGGCGATCTGCAAACCGCGCTCGCCGTTTTCGGCTTCGAGGACGTTGTAGCCGCGCGAGATGAGGGTGACACGGACCAGTTCGCGGACAGATTCCTCGTCTTCCACCAGTAGAACGGTTTCGCAGCCGCCGACCTCAAGCTGTGGGGACTGGGCCGGGCTCAGCGCCTCGGTGGAATCCTCGACGCGGGGCAGGTAGACATAGAAAGTGGTTCCGGCTCCGGGCTCGCTTTGGGCGAAGACGTATCCATTGCTCTGCTTGACGATGCCGTAGACGGTGGAGAGGCCGAGGCCGGTGCCTTTGCCCTTTTCCTTGGTGGTAAAGAAGGGCTCAAAGATGCGGGATTGGGTTTCCTTATCCATGCCGTGTCCGGTATCGGCGACCGAGATGACGGCGTAGCGTCCGGGCTGGATGAAACGGTGTTCGCGGAAGTTCTGGCGCACGGTAATGTCGGAGCTCTGCACGGTGAGCTTGCCGCCATCGGGCATGGAATCTTTGGCGTTGACGACCAGGTTCATGATGACCTGTTCGAGCTGGCCGGCGTCGGCGCGGGTGTGTCCGGCATCGGAGGAGAGACGGGTGACCAACTCGATGTTTTCGCCGATGAGGGGGCGCAGGAGGCGCTCCATGTCTCCGATAACGGAGTTGACGTCGACCACCTTGAGTTCGAGGAGCTGTTTTCGGCTGAAGGCCAGCAACTGGCGGGTGAGGGTGGCGGCGCGGTCGGCGGCCTGCTGGATCGACTCGACCTTCTGGTGCATGGCGCTGCCTTTTTCCAACTGCTCGAGCAAGACCTCGGTGTATCCGTTAATCACCATCAACAGGTTGTTGAAGTCGTGGGCGACGCCACCGGCGAGGCGGCCTACGGCGTCCATTTTTTGGGCCTGGCGCAGCTGCTCTTCGAGTTGACGCCGGTCGGTGATGTCTTCGGCGATGAGTTCCAAGACCTCACCGGGTTCATCGGTGGTGGTGGCGGCGCAGCCGCTGAGGCGGACGGTAATGACGCGGGCGTCTTTGCGTCTCCACTGAACTTCAACGCCATTGAGACTTCCGGTGCGGCGATAGTCCTCGACCAGGCGGTCCAACTCCAGGGGATTGACAAAGAGTTCGCGCCGGGCATCCAGCTGGAGAACGTCTTCGACCGAGGCATGCCCAAGCATGTTGATGAGGGCCGGGTTCACGTCCAGGAATCGTCCGCCGAGGGTACAGCGGCAAATGCCGAAAGCGGCGCTGAAGATCAAGGAACGGGAGCGGGCTTCGGAGCGGCGGAGCGCCTCTTCATAGCGTTTGTGCTCAATGGCCGCAGCCAATTGCTGGGAAACAAATTTCAGGATCTCGCGGTCGCGATCTCCAAAGCGGGTATTTTCGCTGTAGGTCTGGACGACCAGGGCGCCAATGCAGGTGGTGCCAGTTTGCAGGGGAACGCCCAGCCAGTCGAGAGAGGGGGCGCCGATCTGTTCCACTTCGCCGCGCCGCATCAGTTCCTCAAAGACGGCCGGGGTGGCGAGCAGGGGCTCGCCCGATCGCAGGACGTATTCGGTGAGGCCGCGGCCCAAGGGCTTGGGGTCGGGGGTCGGGTCCTGTTCATCGACGAAATAGGGAAAGCTCAACAAGCGCGACTGGGGATCGTAGAGGGCGATGTAGAAGTTGCGGGCATTCATCAACTGACCGACGATGTTGTGAATGGCGGAGAAGAACTGTTGCAGATCCTCGGCGGATTGGCTGCGCGCGGCGATGGCGTACAGGGCCGCATTCAGCTCCTCGGCGCGCTTCTGCTCGGTGATGTCGCTATAGGAGGCGTAGGATGCGACGGATTTGCCGTTCACCGCGATCGGCGAGGCGGAGAGGAGCACCTCAACCAGGGAACCATCTTTGCGCTGACGGCGAGTCTCCAGCTTAAGCTTGTTTTGCGCCTTGATGGTCTGGGCGATCCATGCGGTTTCCGCATAGCGATCGGGCGGCACGATCAACTGGTCGAGCCGCTTGCCCAGAGCCTCCGCCGCGGTAAAGCCGAACAGGGTGGTGAACTCCGCGTTGATGCGCAAAACCTTCAGGTCCTGGTCGATAATGCTGATCGCTTCGGGCGCGTTCTCGATGATCTGATCGGAGTAGGCTTTCTCAACCGTGGGCGGGACGTCGGTGAGCGGAGCTTGGGCGGCATGGCCGTTCGCAGAAGAAGTGGCCGGGGCAAGAGGGGAGGCGACGCAGGCAAGGGGCGGGGGCGCGGCGGGCTCAAGAGCCTCGCGCGGAACTCCCCTCCGCAGCAATTCGACCGGAGTCGCAGCCGGGGCGATTTTCTCACCCATAGAGTCCTCCCCCAAGTCCTCGGGCAATAGTGCGATGTTAAGCGGGCAGGGCCATTCGCCGGTAGTTACCGGCGTAATGAAGGTTGGCCACGGGCCACGGCAGAACTCCGCCGCGTGTGGTGAAACTCCAAGCACCCCAAACCAGCGGCTAAACCGGCTGCGGAAAAGCCGGTATCGCGGTGCCGCAGCGGCTAAAGCCGCGGTTGATTTTGCGATACTTACGGCGCGGCTGAAGCCGCGCCCCTTCAAAACAAAGTCAAAGAAACCAGAGTTTTTCCGTGGCCTGTAAAGGTGTCCTGATTAGACTGCGCCTACGGCATGCCTGAAAACAGAGCGAAGACAGATCGAAGACAAGAGCGAATACAAATCGTACTTGCAGCACGGGGCTCAGGAGGCGTTGGCCAACACTACGCAGACCTCGCGCAACAGAAGCCTCTGCTGGTCGGTCATAACCAGAAACTGGAGTCCGCAGCGCAGACCGTCGCTATAACGCACGACGGCTCGCACCTTGATGAGGTGAGGGGGGAGGGGGATGGGAAACTCCAGGGAGACAACTTCGTAGACGCGCAACTTGCCGGTGAGGGTGGCGCCGATGCCATCCAAGCCGAGTTCGCTGGTTCGGCCCCAGCAGTTGGTCGTCAGGCCGTCGCGAAACACGGCCACCTGAATGCGCGCGTCGAAGCGACTACGGGCGAAGCGCCGCAGCATCCGCTGAGTTTTGGCTGCGCCTGGTTGGTGGTCGCTCAATCGCGGTTCTCCCTTATTTGGACCCTGGAGTCATTGACTCATTGAGTCATCGACTCATTTCAGACATCCCTTTAAGGCCTTATTTTTGATTGTGTCCCGGCGCAGGGGGTACCCTCGACGGCATCAAAGTGCATGTACCAAGGAAGATCGGGTCATCGGGTGATCGGGTGATCGGGCCATCTAAGTTCAACTGCCTTTGACTCTCGATGACCCGATGGGGCGGGCCGGCTCGTAAAACTGCGTAAAGGCGCGTGACAGAAGGCCAGTGCGCCGTCTAACATCAAGGTTTCACGCTCCGGAGCGCCTGAACTCCTATGTCTTACCGCTCAAATGCCGCTGAAGCCTGGTATCCCGACCCACAGTCCGCAGCGCCAGAGCCGCAGACTCCACTGGATTTGCTGCCGCCGCCGAGCCTGACCCAGCCGCTCTGGAGGTCGCTGGCGGGCAACTTGCGCGATACACTCGCGCCGGAAAAGTTGCCGCCGATCGCACTCACGTCGCGGCCGGTGAATGTCGGCCTGCTGCTGGGGGACCGTCTGCGCCTGCCTTGGTTTCGCACCGTGTTCACCAACCTGGGGGACGTGCTCTCGCCGGAAACGCTACCGCCGCTGGAACTGGAATCGCAGCCCATCGATGTTGGTGAACTGCTTACCGATCGGCTCAGCCATTTCTGGTGGGGATCGCTGTTGCGAAACCTAGCCGATCGCGTGTCGCCCGAAGCAGAGCCGGCTCTCAACCTTGCTTCCAAGCCGATTCCGGACATCATTCCGAAGTCATGGATCCTGCTGCCGATGTGGTCGGAAGTGGTGGACACGCCGAAGGTGTTTTATCCCGACCAGCCGCAGCCGGCCGATGCGGTGAGGCCAGCGCGTCTGCAAGCGGTGGCGTTGCCGGCGGAAAAGCGGGAAGCTCTGGTCGCCGAACCTACTACTGCGGATTTGCTGCGCGACATCCGGCGTTCGCGTATACGGCAGCGCATCTGGGTGGGGCTGGCGACGGCGCAAATTCTCTACATGGCCGCCATGGCGTTCGGGAAAGTCTGATGGAGTGGAGCGACGCTCCACCAACGATCCGTTACTGGCGCAAGCCCATCCAGCCTTCGGCAATCACCATGGAATTTCCGGGGTTGCGAGCATCGTACTTCACCGAGGTGGGCAGGCCGAGGCGGCAGGAATGGAGATTGATCCACTGCCGGAGATAGGTAACGTCCTGCGAGGCTTCGTAGGAAACGCCGGCCACGTCGTACTGGTAAATCAGCATGGTGGCGGGACGGTTCGCCTTCGTGGTGATTTCCTGGACGTCGATCACTGTGCCGTCGGTGATGCGCCCAACCGTATTCAGCCAGTTCCGGCGTTCGCGTTCGATATGGTCCGCGTTCTTGGGTTTGCGGCGCAGCAGGGCATAGCTGGCGACGGCCAGGCCAATCGTGCCCAGCGCGAGGGTGTAGAGACGAAGCGAAATCATGGGCAAAGTGAAACCTAAACTTTTCAATCTACTTTCAGCATAAGCCGTCAGCGCTGGGACCGCCAAGGGCACTAAGGTGCGCGAGAATGCGAGAAGGACGGGCGGGGACGCCCGTCGCTCCACCAGTCTCCTCGATCCGATTGTTTTCCGTCCGTGAACACGGCCGATTCTGCTCGCGCGGCGACGATCTTTCCCCATGAATTTGACAAGAAAGTGACAGTTTTCTGACAACCTGGCGGGGGCCGCAGACTAGATTCCTAGCTGTGCCGGGCGACTATCGATCGTGGAATATCGTTTTCAGGCAGGGACAAATTGGAGTTGCAGGAACCGACTTCAACGAGCTCAACGCGCCATACGACGCCAAAGTCGTGGGTGATTATACGGGGCTGACGGCGGGGTGTTGACGAGTGGAGCTCGGGGAACAGGGGCCGGTCCCACACCCGGCCCCTGAATTTGTCTCAGAGCCGTATTGGGCAACCCCGCTCACTAGGTCCGGGGTCAATCGCGGCGTTGGCTTATTTTGCGACTAAGCCGGTCCGCGGCGGCGATAGTAGATATTGAATTCGAATCCGGGGTTGGGGGGAAAGATTTCGGCAATTTTGCGCAGGCGTTCGGCCATGGGCGCGGGCGCCAGCAGTGGATAGTCGCGCTCGCGCAGGTCGTAATAATCAACGTCGAGGAAGAGCGAGAGCAGGTAGATGGAAATCGCATCCGCGAAGCTGGCGGTAAGATAGTCGTTCTTGTATTTTTCCGCATCCGGACCGTGGGCGGTGGCGAACTTGCGCGCCTCCCAGGCGTCGAGTGAAGTTTCGCCGCGCACACCCGATTCTACTTGCTGCCAGGCCAAGTCGGCGAAACTCTGCGATACTCCGGCGCGTTCGACCAGCGCGTGCCCGACGTTGATGTAGAACTCGAAGGCCACGGAAAATTTGTCTTCCATCAAACGGGTTGAGATAAAGACGCACTGGGCGTCGCCAAGATTCAGGTTGCGATGGCAAACCGCGTTGTCGCTTAGGGCAACGTCGTAACGGTCGGCAATGACGGTGTCATCGCCCTGGGTGACGGTAAGCGGGACGAAGTAGTACGCCTTGCGGGTGAGGGCGGCGGCTATCGGCACGGGCACGGCGGCAGTCATGCGTTCGAGATCGTTGTCGGCAATCGCGATCTCGCCCGAGCGGGCAAAGCAGATGCCATTGGGAGCCTGTGAAACCGGGCTGTTTTGCACAATCTCCGCGGGGCTGCGGACGATCGTGGAGGCGGTTTGCGACATGACGGTATTGTAGCGTATGGGCGTACTCAGTTTGATGGAGCGCCGCAGTGATTCTTTGGAAGATTGCGGGGACGCTCATGGCAACGGCGCTGGCATTGGCGCCGGCAAGAATACCAGGCTGAGGAGTTCTCGTACCACGTGCGCCTCGGTCCAGTCCGGATGCTCTTGCTGAATCCGCAGTTTTGACAACTCTCGAGCAAACAGGCTCATCTCAAGCGCCATGATGAGGCGCTGTTCCCCTGGCATGGCCCGCTGAATTTGAAGCTGGACGGCTTGCGCCGAAGGGCTGGAACGCTGATAGGAACGACCAAATGTTAGCACGCGGGTGTTGCGCGAAGAATTCAGGTCCGGTAAGGTCGCGACCGTTTTGCTCAATGATGTAGGCTAGAAGCATGGCGAAGACGAGTTCGAACGGGCCGCGCTGGATTGGAATTCCGGTGCGCGCATTCGCGATGACGTTCCTGTTCACCCTGCTGTCGTTCGCGGTCGCGCTTCTGTTGAGCATCCTGGGAACGATGGTGTACTCGCAGGTGAAGCACGTGGCGCCCAATCTGACGTTCGCTTACCGGCACATTGCGTTTCCGTTTGCGATCACCGTGGGTGGGATCGTGCTGGTGCTGGCGCTGGGGATGGAGATTCGGAACTACCGGCAGCGGAAGACGCTGGACGGGATCGAGCGGGCGAGTTGAGTTCGTTCGGAGAGGGCGTGATGAGCATACGGTGGCCGGGCGGGGACGCCCGGCGCTCCATCGGGCGCTCTATCGGATTGAGGTGGTGATGGGCGAAGGGAAGACGGTGGCTCCGCGGATTGCCATTCCCGTGCCGCATTCCGGGGATCGCGAAGACGATCGCGAGTATGCCGAGCGGGCTCTGCCGCAGTATGAAAAAGCTGTGCACGGGGCTGGAGGAGAGCCGGTGCGCATCGAACTGGATCGGACCCCGGCTGAGATCAGGAAGCAGATGGAGCGCTGCGACGCGGTTCTGCTTCCGGGCAGCAAGGCCGACCTCGATCCGCAAAAGTACGGTGCCGATCGCCACGAGAAGACGGCGCCCTTCGATGCGAAGCGAGACCTGGTGGACGAAGTGCTGCTGCAGGATGCCTACAACCTGCGGAAACCGGTGTTGGGGATCTGCTACGGATTGCAGTCTTTGAATGTGTATCGGTCGGGATCGCTGGTGCAGCACATCGAGTCGGCGATCAACCACAGCGCGGGGCGGGCGGTGGCGAAGGCGCACACGGTCGAGATCGCGCCCGAGTCGCGACTGGCGGAGATTGTGGGCGCGAAGAGGGTGGCGGTGAATTCTTCGCATCACCAGTCGGCGGATGCGGCGGGCGATGGGCTGCGCGTGGTAGCGCGTTGCGGTGAAGACGGGATCATCGAGGCGCTGGAAGGAACCGCTCCCGGACATTTTGTGCTGGCGGTGCAGTGGCATCCGGAGCGGAGTGTGAACGATGGGCCGGAGATGGCGGAGCCGGCGCGGGCGATTTTCCGGGCGTTTGTTGAGGCGGCGCGGGCGAAGCGGGCGGAATTGGCGAGGGGGTTGGAGTAACACCTCAGCATGACAAAATTGGAGTTAGTTAGTTAATGAGTTAGTTAGTAAACTAACTTCTTTTCAACAAAACCGCCACGTTTGCAATCGCGGCGTTATCGGTGCCCATGCCTTCCGGGGTTTTTGCTTTGATCCCTACACAGTCGGGTGGAATTCCGCACAACTCGGCAACGTGTTTGCGAATTGCGTCGGCGTGGGGGCCGATTTTTGGAGTGGACAGGATCAGGGTGGAATCCAGGTTCACGAGTTCGTAGCCGGCGGTCTTGACTCGTTTCAACGCCTCGCGCAGAAACACGGCGGAATCGGCGTTTTTCCATTGCGGGTCGGAGGGCGGAAACAGGGCTCCAATGTCGGGGCCGGCGATGGCTCCGAGCAACGCGTCGGTGATGGCGTGCAGCAGGACGTCGCCGTCGGAATGGCCGCCGAGACCTTTATCGTGCGGCAGAGTCAGGCCTCCGATTTTTAGTGGAATGGCGGGCTTGAATTCGTGCGAGTCCCAACCGTAGCCGATGCGCAATTCAGGTTTCAAAGTGTGTTTCCGTTTTCGAGGTCCCGCCCTCAGGGGCTAAAGCCCGCGTCTTTTGTCGTCCTAATCGGCACGGCTGAAGCCGTGCCCTTCCCAAACCCGCGCGAGCTAAGATTATTCGGCAGTCCGAGACGGGGCAAGCCCCGTCTCTACGCGAGTTCTTCCGCAACGTCTGAAGCCGTGCTCTTCACAAGAACTCTAGCTGCCTTCGCTTTTCAAATAGAACTCGGCCAGTTCCATATCGGCCGGCGTGGTTATTTTTAAATTGCGCGGCGAGCCCATTACGACTACGACGGGGAGGCCGGCGCGCTCGATCAGCGAAGCTTCGTCGGTGCCGAGGAAACCGTCGGCGATGGCTTCAGCAAAGGCTTTCTTCAGGATGCCGTAGCGAAAGCCCTGCGGAGTTTGCGCCATCACGATACTCGCGCGCGGAATGGTGGCTTTGATGAGCGCGCCCTCGGGGGTTCGTTCCACCTGTTTCACCGTATCCACGGCGGGCCAGCCTGCGATGGCGGCTCCATGCTGGTGCGCGGCCTCGATCACACTGGCAATGATTTCGGGCGTAATCAACGGGCGCACGGCATCGTGCACCAGGACGATATCTTCGGGATCGGCGGCGGTGTGGGCGAGAGCGCTGGCGACTGAGTCCTGGCGATGCTCGCCGCCTTCGACCATTTGCAAGCGCTTGGTCAGGATTTCCGGGTACTGTTTTTCGACCTGGGTGCGAAAGCCGGCAATTTCGCCCGGACGTAACGCAACGATGATTTCGTAGACGGCAGGAGTGGCGGCGAACTTCCGCAAGGTGTGGACGAGAATCGGCACGCCGCCCAGTTCTTTGAACTGTTTGCTGGGCGCCTTTCTTTTGGACCTCGCGGCCGAGGCTGGGGCCATGCGCGTGCCCAGTCCGGCGGCGGGAATAATGACAAACACCTTCATAGGGGCGATCAGTATAGTACAGGCGTTGAGATTGGGTCTAACGGCCGCCAGGGTCCAGTCCCTAAAGGGGCGGATGATTTCGAAGAATTTGCGGTATCGCTCAAGCGGTACCCTGATACGAAACCCTTCCCTAACGCGATACCGAGATACGAACCTGTCCGGAATCTAGTCGGCGACCCTGTCGGTGGCCGCCGATGCGGGCTTTTTTAGTGGGTCGTAGGGCGGTCCGTTGGTGGCCGCCGCCGGAGTCGCGACGGCAGGAGCCGACACGGGTGCTTTGGGGTCGTGGCGGCTTAGTCCGCGCTCATCCCACTTGCCAAAGATCATCTTGCCCGCGGTGGTCTGCAGGACCGAGGTCACCGAGATGTCGATGGTCTTGCCAATCATCTTACGGGCGTTATCGACGACCACCATGGTGCCGTCGTCGAGATAGGCGACGCCCTGGTTGTACTCTTTTCCCTCCTTCAAGATGAAGACATGCATCACTTCGCCGGGCAGCACGATGGGTTTGAGCGAGTTCGCCAGTTCGTTGATGTTGAGCACAGCCACGCCCTGCAGTTGGGCGACTTTGTTGAGATTGAAGTCGTTGGTGATGATCTTGCCTTCATAGAGCTTGGCCAGTTCGATGAGCTTCATGTCGACTTCGCGGACGGTGGGGAAGTCGTCTTCGACGATCTGGATCTGGACCAAAGCCATCTTCTGGAGACGCTGCAGGATGTCGAGGCCGCGGCGTCCGCGATTGCGTTTGAGCGAATCGGCGGAATCGGCGACCAGTTGTAATTCGCGGAGCACAAACTGTGGGATCACAATCAGGCCGTCGAGAAAACCGGTCTCGGCGATGTCGGCGATGCGGCCGTCAATGATGACGCTGGTGTCGAGAATCTTGAAGCTCTTCTTGCCCGTCTTTTCGCCGCCGAAAACGCCGCCGAGGGCCGCCAGATTGAGCAGGTCGCCTTTGTTGGCGCCCACCACCAATCCCACGTAGGCCATGATGAGCATGACCATGATCTGCAGGAAACTCTGAGTGGGGCCAGGGGGAACGCTGTTGCGAATGACCAGGGCGAAAAGATAAGCGCCAAAAATGCCGAGCACGCTGCCGATCGCGGCTCCAATCAGGCGCTTCAGGCTCATCACGCGCAACCTCCACTCGAACAAGACGATGGCGGCGCCGATCAACAGACCGACGGCGGCAGCAGGCCTTGAGGGCAGGTTAAAGGGATGAATCAGAGAGCAGATGACACTGACGATGAGGACAAACAGAAGGCGTATGAAAACGACGTCCACGAGCAATACCTCTCTCGGGGAAGGCACCGCTCGAGCGATTCCCGCCCCCGCCGGACGTCCAGGGCGGATGATAACTAAGGCCCCGGAGCCAGCGTTCTATTCACGGAGCGATATGAACAATGAGAACGCGCTCCGTGCCCGGTTTCTCGCCGGGTTACGGCTAAAGTATCGGGAGCAGTATATACCGGGCCGGGAAGGGGAACCAGTCCCTGGGAGGCGGCGGAAAAATCGCATGGCAAGCGGCAGAGGACGGCGGCGGCTAAACAGGGTGCAGAAAAAGTCGGTATTCGCCGCTCAGCCCCTAAAGAGGCGTTTGGTTTCGAACGATTTGCGGTATCGCTGAAGCGCTGCGCTGATACGAAACTTGAGCCCTTCCGCAGCCTGTAAACCCGAATCCTAAACAATGCATTTACCGCAGCACTGAAGAGTGTGCGTGAGACTCAGTCGTCCCTCCGGAGTCTGTGTCGTAGCCCAGGTGCCGTCCCTCGCGGGACTCGATTTTGTTCCACTTCCGCCTACCCGGCACTGCCGTGCCGGGCTATCCTGTTCCGCCGCTTCGCGGCTGATGCATCGTACGGTCCACTTTTTCGATCGACCTCGAGCCAGGACACAGACTCCTCCGGGACTTGCTCAACACTTTCGACTTCTCCCGGCGCTGAAGCGCCGGGCTATTGGCAGACGCCCCTCGGGGGCGGATCGGAGTTTGTCCGCAGCCTGTTAGACTGTCGGGTAATCTGGAGACATTCCTGTATGAACTGGCCGGGACGAGTCGTCCTGCTGATTGCCATCTTCGTTTCGTTGTATCTGTTCTGGCGGAAGTTCGGCGCGGCGCTGCGTATCATCCTGGCCTCGAAGCCGGACGCGGACTTCCAACTACGGCCCTTGGGCCCGCGCATCCGCAAAGTGCTTTGGGAGGTGGCCGCGCAGGGGCTGGTGATTGCTCAGAGGCCGCTGCCCGGCCTGGCGCATGCGTTTGTGTTTTGGGGCTTTTGCGTTTTCGCCCTGGTGACGCTCAACCACTTTGCCGAAGGATTCGGGCTGGGCTTCCTGTCCGATGGCGGCTTCTCACGGTTCTATTTCCTGTTTGCCGGCGTGTTCGCGGTGGCGGTAGCCATCTCGATCGCAGGACTGGCCTTCCGCCGGTTCGTGGTGCGGCCGAAGTGGCTGGAGCCGCTGTCTCCGGAATCGGGCCTGATCGCGTTCCTGATTTTCGCTTTGATGATCACTTACCTGGCCCGGTTCTGGGTGGCGGAAGGCAGCGCGGCGGCTTGGGCGGTGTGGTGGGCGCACACGCTGCTGCTGCTGGTTTTCCTGCCGCTGATTCCCGGGACCAAGCACATGCATCTGGTGCTGAGCCCGTTGACGGTGTTTCTGGAGCGCGACGGCTTCAGCCGCATCCCGCCGCTGGTGGGCGACGAGGATTTCGGCCTCGATACCGGCAAGGATTTGACGCGGATCGCCAGCCTGCAGGCCTACACCTGCGTCGAGTGCGGCCGCTGCACCGAACACTGTCCGGCCAACAGCACGGGAAAGATTCTGAATCCCAAAGAGATTATTTTGGGCACACGGCATTATCTGCAAGAGTTCGGACCGAAGAGCAGCGAACTGCTGCTGGGCAAGCACCTTTCGATGGAAGCGGCGTTCCAGTGCACTACGTGCGGGGCCTGCGAGTTCCAGTGCCCGGTGGGCATCCAGCACTTGCCCTTGATTGTGGGGTTGCGGCGGGGCGCGGTGAATACGGGCAAGTGGGACAACAGTCACGGGGGCGATCTGTTCAATACGCTGGAGCGGCAGGGCAATGCGCTGGGGTTCCCGCCGTCGGAACGCGAAAAATTCATCGCGAAGAGCAGCCTGCCGTACTTCGATGGAACCCAGGAATACTGCCTGTGGATGGGATGCCTGGGATCGTATGACCCGAATGGCCGGAAGATTCTGCTGGCGCTGGTCGAGGTGCTCGGTTACCTGAAAATCAGCTTCGGCGTTCTGCGGCAGGAGAAGTGCAACGGCGATCCCGTGCGGCGACTGGGCAACGATTATCTGTTCGGCGAACTGGCGCAGGGAAATCTGGAGCAGATCCGCGAGGCGGGAGTGAAGAAGATGGTTTCGATCTGCCCGCACTGCGTGCGCACCATGGGCGTGGATTGGAAGGAGCACGGGGGGAGCGTCGCGATCGAACACCACACGGAATTGCTGGCGCGTTACCGCGATAAGCTGCCGCTCGACACCTCCGCGCAGAAGAGCATGGTGTATCACGACGCCTGCTACCTGGGGCGATATCGCGGCGTGTATGACGAGCCGCGGGAGGTGATGGCGCGTTTCGGGCAGGTAATGGATCCGCCGCGGGCACGCGAACGCGGCTTCTGCTGCGGCGGCGGCGGCGGGCTGATGTTTCTGGGAGAAGAGTCGGGCAAGCGTGTCAATCTGGAGCGGGCTCAGGAATTGGTGGCGACGGGGGCGAGCGTGGTGGCCGCGGCTTGCCCGTTCTGCAACTCGATGCTGCGGGATGGATTGGCGGCGGCCACCGCCGATCCGCCGGAGTTGCTGGACGTTGCCCAGATCGCGGCGGCGGCCATCGCGAAAACCAGCCCGGAGAAGACCGCCCGCGGGGACTAGTGGAGAGCCGGGCGCCCCGCCCGGACCACAGCGCCTGAAGGCGCTCTACTCTTGTGTCGTTGGCGTCATCGCTAAAGCGATGACCTGATACAAATCTCACACGGATTCCGCGATCGCCTCACGAATTGCCTGCAACACTCCATCCATCTGTGTGGGCGTGCCCACCGTGATCCGCACGCATCCTTCGCAGCCTGGGTTGGACGATGAATCGCAGACCAGAATGCCGCGCCG
>JBGPFV010000023.1:0-14893 GCA_041483535.1 Terriglobia bacterium
GGTTACCAACCAGGTACCGTTAAGGTCGGGATTAGAGGTCGCATCGGAAATGGTGACCCGACCGTTGCCCAGAGTCGAACTAACAGCAAGCCCGTGCCCAGTTGTGGTGTAGAACGTGACCGTATTGCTGGACTGTGAGACGACACCGGCCGGTGGAGCTGTCCTGGTCGAGTCGGTCAGTCCGCTGAGGAAGCCCCACTTCGGGTTCCCTAGCGCATGGCCAAATAATGCATAGTGGTAGCTATCCTTCCGCCCGTGCTGGAAACGAGGCATGCAGGTCGCGGGTGAGGTCGTGCACGCGCTGGTGTCCCCGTAGGGATCGACGAGCTGGTTCTTGACAAGTGAATATCCCCACTTCCAGCCAATCACACCCGGCTGATCGGGGAATGTGCAGAGCACGCTATTGTTAGTAGCATCGCTGCACGTCTGTTCTTGGATAGCCCATTGCGGCAAGACATGCAGGTTGACGGGCTGGTGTCTGACCTTAAAATCCGTGTAGCTATCTGCGAACGCATTGGTCACTGCGGTTACAACATCGGCTGCCGGCTGGAACGAATAACCGCCGGGATCACATGCATTCGTGCCGCTTACCTTATTCTTGCACACGTAATCGAGCTGAACGAATATATCCGGATGCGGGTTGTCAGCAGTGCCAAGGTGTGCTCCGGGGAGACCAACCCAACCCGGGTCACTCGTATTCCCCACCGTGCACACGCCATTGTTCAGGGCGGCGTCGCAGTACCCTTGAGTCGTTTTCCACGAGTCTAAGATCCCGTCGTTGTCTCTGTTCTTAACCCTGGTTTCGACGATGACTGCGCCCCAGTCTACGCATCCCTGCTGGCTGGTGGACGGCACAACCTTAGTGGTCGCCGAAGCAGCGTTCTCCTGCACTGGATTCGCTGCCAAGTTCAGGGTGGGGTAAGGAGTACCCACAGCATTTGGACCAACTGGGTTTGCAGGGGAGAAGGGATAATTCGGATCCACGAACGTCCAAGTCGGATTATCCCAGTCGCCGTAATAGCCGGGGAATGCAGCCGAGCCGCTGCCATACAGAGAGGGAAGCGGTATGAGGTTGTTTGGGTCAGAGCTGAAGTAAACGGTTTGGAACTTGTTGCTCTGGCCACTGCCCACGATGTGGGTCAGCCGGTTAACCGGGCTTGCCGCAGCATCATAGAACCCTTGCACTGTCTGCAGCATGATTAGCGATGAGGGTACGTTGACCGTGCTTTGGCCGAAGGCGCCCTCGTAAATGACAATCGAGTTCAGCGGAACATCTTTCGAGAGGACCCGGTAAATAATGACAAGAGTTGCGCCTAGGGTAATGGGGGGGGAACCGTTACTGCTGCTTGGCAGCGTGACCTGGTATGTTTGTGGCGCTCCGGAGGAACCTGCCAGCACGTTTCCGTTTGGATCTACCGGCAGCAAGGTCCGGACATCGGCGCGGTAAACACTCACGACCCTTCCGGTCGACGTGCTTGGGCAGCCGCCATTACTCCAGGCGACACTGCCATTGGGGCTGACGTTTACTCCCGTGATGGCATAGCCCAAGCCGCCGTTCGGCAGGCCAGCGGCGCCGAACGCGTTTGAGATCGTCATCGGTAAGAAAAATCCACTTTGGCCGGTTCCCGGGTTGTTGTTACTTTCGACCGTTTCCCAGTAAAGAAAGGCGGCAACGATCTGGGCTCCCGTAGGCACAGACGTGGCGCCAGTAATACCCGGATTTGCGTCAGGGACGGTGATCGTTCCGGTGGTCAAGTTGTTGACGACCGTTTGATTAATGCCGTACGCGCCGGCGACGATGTAATCGCCGGTTACAAAAAAATTGTTGCCGAAATTCAACGGCGGATCCGTTTGCGCCAGGCCTGAGTTTGCAAATCCGAGTATCAGCAGGAATCCCAATGCAACCGTCGCGCACGCCGGCCGGAAGGCCATCAGAAATGTGCGTAGGGTCTTCAACGTAGTCTGCATAGTGAGCCTCATTTCTCTGCGAACTTTCGAAAAGCAATTGGTCGTGGGTTAGAGCAACCAGCGTGCCCCGGAGATGGGCGATAATTCCCTGCTCTCAACGGGCTTACGTTTTGGCTCGCCAGGGACACCTGGGCAACAGCGGACGCAGAGCCCACGCAGACCACCGGCCAGAGAATCCAAACGGAGACGACGAGGTTCATTACGCTCTCCTGCGACAGCGGAACCGCATTTCTTTATAAAACCCCGAGAAAAATGAAGGGGGCGCGACTGGGAAGGGTCGACGCGCCAAACTTTGGTGGCCTATATTACCTCAAAAACGGGCAAAAACAAAACAATTTTCTTGCTGCCGAGGGGCGTTTCACTCGCCTGGAAGGAGGGCGAATGAACGGCACGGCTGAAGAGGCTGCGGAAAAAGTCGGTCTGGCGTGCCGCAGCGGCCCTCAGCGGCTAAAGCCGGGGCTGAAAACAAACCAGTTATCGGAGCGGCGAACCGCTGCGCCACCCAAAATCAAGTGCAACCTTGAGTTTTTCCGCAGCCGGTGAAGCCGTGCCCCCACCCAAAGCGCGATCTATGAAACACGCTCTAAAAGCGGTGGACGACGCCCAGACCCACGTAGTAGTTGTGCTGCCGGCTTCTGCCGGTATCCACGTTCAGGGCGGGAACTCCCGAGTAGAAATCGCGCGCTTCGAAGCGCGCGCCCCAACCATGCCACACCCACACATCCAGTCCCGCTCCGAACTGGACCACGCCGGTATTGCTGCCGGTGCCCGGGTTCGGATTTTCATAAAGTGTAACCGGGGCGACCCGGAAGCGACCGTATCCACCGCCTGCGCTAACCCACGGGCTGACTGACTCGCCGGAAAAAATGTTCAAGCGCACCGACGGAGTCACGAACAGCGCCCCGATATCCTTGGGATTCGTTCCGAGGTTGTAGTTCACATCCATCCTTGGATAGATCGCCACGGGCAATTCCGCAAAGAGTCCGAAGATGCCATGGTCCTTAAGGCGGCGACCGTAATTGAACTCGAACGATTCCTCGTTTCCGAAATGAACGGGCAAACCCGTACTGCGAACCGTCTGCGTGCTGACGAAAGTCCGCCCCGCCGTGATGGAAAACTCATTGACTTGTGCCAAGGCGCTGGAAACAAAAAATAGAAGCGGCACGACTAGAGCTGCGAGACGCTGGGCCGACATCTCTCCTCCGGAGTATTGAGGAACGTAGTTTTGTTTCCCCAAGCTTAGCACGGGCCGCCCAGAATGGCGGGAAACACAAGGTGTCCTCGCTGGTGCCCGGTCGGAAGCGGCGAGACAGGTTGGGGAGTTCCTCCGCGACGTGTTTAGTGGCTGAGTTGGGGCGCCGGCTGGGTTGGGGCGCCGGAAATCCCGCCACTGACTATTAGGAGCGAAAACTGGCCACTGCCCTCGGGCAAGTCCCCTGCTACACTTCCCCCATGCGCGTCCTCGGCATCGACTGTGGCACCGAATACACCGGATACGGCGTAGTCGACCTGCTCGCGGAAGACCGTCTCGCGTGCGTGGTCTGCGGCGCCATCAAAGTTTCCCCGCGCGATCCCATGCCCACACGACTGTCGCGCATTTCGATTGGACTGCAGGAACTCATTGCTCAGCACCGCCCCGACCGCGTCGCCATCGAAGACGTTTTCTACGCCGCCAACGTGAAGTCTGCCCTGAAACTCGGACAGGTGCGTGGAGTCGCCATGCTGGCCGCCGCTTCCGCCGGGCTCGAAGTCGCCGAATACTCGCCCCTCTCCATCAAATCCGCGGTAGTCGGATACGGCCGCGCCGAAAAACATCAAGTCCAGCAAATGGTGGCGCTCCTTCTGCATCTCGATCAGATCCCCGAACCCGCCGACGCCGCCGACGCCTTAGCGATCGCCATCTGCCATCTGCACACCGCCGCCACGCGGGAACGGCAGAGTGCAACCCGCTGTTCGTAGAGACGGGGCTGGCCCCGTCTCCGCGTGCGCCGCCCATGAAGCGGCGGGAGACGCGGCAAGCCGCGTCTCTACCGGAAATACAGCCAAAAGCTAAAAGCCTTCTCGGCCCTTGACACTCTCCCCGCCATCCCCAATCATTACATCGGGCCATGCCTCGTCTATTTCAGATTCTCTGCCTGCTACTTTTTTCTTCGCTCCTCGCCTATTCGCAAACCGCCCCGTCCCCAGCCGCGGTTACGTTCACTCTCGATTTTCCCGCCTCCCAGCCCGAGCATTACGCGATTCGCGTGCAGTCCGATGGCTCGGCCCACTACCAGTCCAGCGGCCGTCTGTCCGCCGATTCCGACCAGACCGACAGTTTCGATCTTGGCTTCACCGTAGGCGCGGAAACGCGGCAGAGAATCTTCGAACTGGCGGCCAAGGCCGGCTATTTTCAGAAGGACGTCGACTCCCATCACAAAGGCATCGCCTTTACCGGAAAAAAGACGCTCAACTACAAAGACGCGCGCCGCAGCGGTGAGTCCACCTACAACTACTCCTCCAACCCCGCCGTGCAGGATCTGACCAACTTGTTCCAGAACCTCTCTGCCACGCTCGAATTCGGACATCGCCTGCAGTACGATCGCCAGTACCAGAAGCTCGCGCTCGACGAAGAACTCAGGCGCATGGAGGAGATGGAGAGCAGCCATCAACTGGTCGAGGTGGCGGCCATTCAGCCCATCCTCGATCAGATCGTCGCCGATCCGTCCGTAATCAACGTAACCCGCGCCCGCGCCCAACGCCTGCTGGAGCGGGCAGGCGTGCGATAACGATTCCCGCCGTAGAGACGGGGCTTGCCCCGTCTTTGACCGCGTGACACCGTTAGATTGCGGCGGTCTGAGACGCGGCAAGCCGCGTCTTTACGAATGGGCCATACGACTCTTCCGCAGTCCTCGCCGAATCCATTACCCCCAATCCGCCCTTGACTAATGCCCCGGACGCTCGCAGACTCAAGGCAGATCAAGACAGGCAGAAAGATCCGCAGAGCTCAATTTGGGGATAAGTACAGCTCCTGCTTGCCGGTGGGCAACTCATGAGTTTGGTAACGGATCTAACATCGTGCAAAGCATTCGCTTAAGGGCGCTCAGGGAGAAGTATATGACCGTCGCAAAGCTTGGAAAGACGCTGATAGTGTTGGCCGTGCTCGCAGCGGCGTTTCTGGTGGTCTCGGCGTCGGCCGAGTCGAAAGCGCGTATTGTGCGCTTGAGCGAAGTCGAGGGCACGGTGCAGATCGACCGCGCCGCCGGCGACGGTTTTGATAAAGCGTTTATCAACCTGCCCGTAATCGAAGGCTGCAAGCTGAAGACCGGCAAAGATGGCCGCGCGGAAGTGGAATTCGAAGATGGCAGCGCCCTGCGACTCGCCCGCGACAGCGAAGTCGACTTCACTCGTCTCGCGCTCGGCGACAACGGCCAGAAGCTCAACACCGTGCAGCTTGTCTCCGGCACGGTCTACGCGAATCTTCACCCGAAAAACGCTAACTCCAAGTCCAACTCCAAAACCGGCGACCAGTTCCAGTTGAATTTCGCTCGCGAATCCGTCAGCGTGTCCGAGGCCGCGCATTTCCGCGTGGAACTGGCCGACGCCAGCGCGACCGTGGCCGTATTCAAAGGCAAATTGAACGCGACTTCGCCCGCCGGACAAGTGGAAGTTGCCGAGAAGCACAGCGCGACCATCGATCTCGCGAATGATGCTCTCGCCAAGGACGATCTGGCCAAGGGCAATCCCGCAAAGAAAGCAACTTTTGCGATCGCCAAGAATTACGAGGCCGATCCCTCTGACGCCTGGGATCGCCAGCAGACCGACTATCACGATCGCTACGCTTCCGCCGGAGGTTCGAACCTTAACTCGCCGTATGGTTACGGCATGAGCGACTTGAATTATTACGGCAACTTCATGACCGTGCCCGGTTACGGCAACATGTGGCAGCCCTACTTCACCGACGCCGCTTGGAGCCCTTTCCAGGATGGCGCCTGGGCCTTCTATCCCGGCTTTGGCTACATGTGGGTGTCGGGCTATCCCTGGGGTTGGATGCCCTACAACTACGGCAACTGGGCCTTCGCTCCCGGCTTCGGATGGGGCTGGCAGCCGGGCTATTGGAATCCGGGGTATGGGATTCCGCAGGTAGTGAATCCGCCGGTCAGAACAAGAGTCCCGACCCCGCCCGTGCGCGGGCACCAGACGGTGATGGTCGGACTGGGTCTGGCTGCAAATCCGGGCGTCGGAGTTGGAGCGCCGCGCCGCCTGACCATCAATCCCGGCTCCGCCGGCTTCGGAGTGCCGCGCGGTTCGGTGCGCCATCTCGATCGGGTTGCGAAAACCATGGATCGAACTTCTCGTCCCGTCGTAGCCACGACGGCTCCGCCCGTTTCGACCACAACATCGCCGACAGGCTGGGATGCGGGTTCGGGTTCGATGAGAGGCGGGAATTCGAGAGGCGGGTCTTCCTCAGGCATGGCTCCGATGGGAGCGCCACGTGGGTCGCACGCGTCGCCGCCGCCGCCGCGCCCTCACTGAAATAAGAGTTGTTTTCAATTCGTCAGACTTTGTCATCCTGAGCGAAGCGAAGGAGCTGCTGTTCGCCGCAAAAAGCAGGTCCTTCGCTTCGCTCAGGATGACAATTTCATTATCATGGGCTTCGAGTCTGCGGGACACGGCACTTCTTCTCAATTCACCATAGTTTCTAACTCACAATAATTCCCGCATACCCAACCACCGATTCGTAATCGCCCGAAACTTCGCCCGAGGTTGCGTACTTGACCAGCATCGCCGAAGTCGCTCCTAGAAGTTTTGCCGCAGTCAGCATGACAATCGTCGGCCCAAACCCGCACATGCTGATGTCTTCATTCATCACCACTTGCCAGAGTCCGCGCGCGTCCAGGGCCAGCACGCGTTCGATGGCCTTGCGGTCTTTGACGCGAGTGATGGCGTCGGACTCGTAGTGGTTCATGTCGCTGGAAGCGACGATCAGGACCTTCCCTTCGACTGCCTTTTCTCGCTCGGCAATCGCCTCCGCCAGCGCTTCGCCCAGTCCGCGCAGCACGTCGAAGTTGCTGGTGCCGATGGCGATCGGAACAATATTCAATTCCCGCTGTCGCGCCTGCAGGAACGGGAGCTGGACTTCGATGGCATGTTCCGAACGGTGCGCCGCACTGTCTTCCATAAGCGCCGGGAAGCGATGCTGCAACTGAGCGCCCAGCCCAGCGTCCGCCGCGACCTCACCCAGCGGAGTCTGCCACGTGGTGTTGGCCATGACCGCAAGCGGACGTCCCTTGCCGGTGTGGTTGGGGCAGAGAATCACCAAGCGCTGGGGAATTTCGAGTCGCGCATACACCGCGCCCGCGACGCCGCCGGAGTAGATGTAGCCCGCATGGGGAGCAACGCATCCGAGGGCGGTGATGCGGGTGGACGAAGTCTCCACCGGAGACGCGTATTTCCGAACCTCGCGCAACAATTCTTCCGCGCGGCCCGGATAAAACCGCCCGGCGACGGCCGGAGTTCGTACCGTGGAAGTCATGATTGGCTCGTGTGGCCACGGGCATTTGCCCACGAAAAGTCGGCCCGCAAAAACTAAAGACCGGAAAGTTGTGAACCACCGGCACTCAGCGCGCGAAACAAAGCGGCGGTTTTTTCCAGCGGCAGCGCTTCCGCGCGGACCGCAGGTTTCACCCCGCTTTTCGCCAAAGCCGCCCGCAACCCATCTTCATCGTACCGCGTCTTCAAATTATTCCAGAGAGTTTTACGCTTCTGCCCAAAGCAGAGTTTCAGGAACGCAATGAACTCGGCCTCCGGCACCCGAAGCGACTCCAGCCGCGGCTTGATGGTAATCCGAACCACGCTGGAATGTACCTTGGGAGGTGGAGAGAATGCTCCCGGCGGAAGGGTGAACAGTTTTTCGACCCGGCCGTAGAGTTGCGCGGTCGCCGAAAGCAAGCCGTAGTCGCGGCTTCCCGCCGAAGCCGCCAGGCGGTCGGCAACTTCTTTCTGCACCATGATGACAATCGTCGAAAAGTAACGGTGATAATCCAGCAGCCGCAGCAGAATGTCGGAGGTAATGTAATAAGGCAGGTTGCCGATGACGCGGGCGGGTTCGGGCGCGAAATTCAGACCGGTGCGCAGGCTGCCCGGTTTCGCACCGAAGACCGTGTCGAGTTCGATCGTCAGGATATCGCCTTCGATGATTTCGACATTGGGCCGCATGGAGAATTTCATGCGGAGCTGGGCCGATAGGACGCGGTCCAATTCCACCGCGATCAGGCGCCGCGACTTCCGCGCCAGCAAATCGGTGATTGCTCCCCGGCCGGGGCCGATTTCGAGCACGGTGGCCTCGGAAACGTCGCCCAGCGCCTCGACAATGCGCAGAACCGCCGCTTCGTTCGTCAGGAAGTGCTGCCCCAGTTTGGGCTTGCGTGGACTGGTTTGTACGGTCGCGCCCTTTGGCACGTTGACCCTCTTTCTTTCCGGCTTTAGACTGGCGGAGTTCTTATCTGTAGAGACGCGGCTCGCGGCGTCTCGGTGTGCGCCTCGCTCATCATCTCGCGCCGGGAGACGCGGCAAGCCGCGTCTCTACAGAAACTTAATCATAACTTGAGCGAGGCATATCGAGCCCTCGCTCAGGAGGCTTCTTCGCCATGCATATTGCTTTTGCGGCATCCGAGTGCGTCCCCTTCTCGAAAACTGGCGGACTGGCCGACGTGGTGGGCGCTTTGCCCCGTGCGCTGGCCGCTCTCGGACATCAGGTGAGCGTGTACGTTCCGCGCTATCGCCAAACTAAGCTCAACGATCCGCAAACCGTCGTCCGCAGCATCACCATCCCCTTCGACGACAAGTATCGCTTCTGTTCGGTGGTAACGGCCGGCGCCAGCGCGGGAGTTCGATTCTATTTTGTGGAGTATCCGCAATACTTCGACCGCGAGGCGCTCTACGGCAGCCCGGCCGGCGACTATCCCGACAACGCCGAGCGCTTCGCCATGTTTTCGCGGGCCGTGCTCGAAGCTTCCAAGATCCTGGGCGTGCCGCACGTGTTCCACTGCCACGACTGGCAGTCGGCGCTGGTGCCGGTAATGCTGCGCACGCTGTACGCCGAGGATCCCGCGTTTCACGATGTCGCCACCGTGTTCACCATCCACAACATGGGCTACCAGGGTTTGTTTCCGCCCGATACGTTGCCGTTGCTGACCCTGCCCTGGGACCTGCTCACCATCTCGAAGATGGAATTCTTCGGCCAGGTGAATTTCTTGAAGGGCGCGCTCGTGCTCTCCGATTACGTCACCACCGTCAGCAGGAAATACAGCCAGGAGATCCAAACCACGGAATACGGATTTGGACTGGAAGGCGTGCTGCGCCAGCGCGCGGCGACCGTCACCGGCATCCTGAACGGCGTGGACTACGACGAGTGGAGCCCGCAGACCGACAAATTCGCGGTGGCCAAATTCTCGCCGCAGGATCTAAGCGGCAAGCTGCAATGCAAACAGGACTTGCTGCACGCCTTCGGAGTCACGAACGCCGATTCCAAAGTGCCGGTGATCGGCATCGTCTCGCGCTTTGCCGCGCAGAAGGGCTTCGATCTGATCGCGCAGATCATGGACCGTCTGGCGCGCGAAGAGATGATCGTGGTTGCGCTCGGAGCGGGCGACAGGACGTACGAGGAAATGTTCCAGCGCCTGAACAAGCAGTTTCCGAACAAGATTGCCACCAAGGTCGCGTACGACAACGCCATCGCGCACAAAATTGAAGCGGGCGCGGACATGTTCCTGATGCCTTCCCGCTACGAGCCCTGCGGGCTAAATCAGATTTACAGCCTGAAGTACGGCACCGTTCCCATCGTGCGCGCCACCGGCGGTCTGGATGACTCCATCGAGCCCTGGGACGCGCGCACCGGCAAGGGCACGGGCTTCAAGTTCACGGATTACACCGGCGAAGCGCTGCTCGCGACCATCAAACAAGCCTTGCTCGCCTACCGCGATCCCTCGTCGTGGCAGACGCTGATGCGCAACGGCATGAGCCGCGATTTTTCCTGGGGAGCCTCAGCGCGCGAGTACGGCAAGATCTACGAGCGCGCGCGACAGGCGCGGGCCAGTGCCGACGCAGCCCCAGTAACCACGGACTTGAAACGGGAGCCGGTGCTGGGCTAGCGTCGCGCCCAGTAAGCTCGCGGCATAAAATTGGATTGTCATCCTGAGCGAAGCGAAGGACCTGCTTCCCGTCGAACAGGGCGCTGCCCACAACGCTAACCTAGTCCAGAATTCCTTCTGGGCGGCCGGTTATACGGCAAGAATCCATTTTGAACTTTCGAACCCACTTCGACGGCACATAGTCAATCTCGTTACAGCGGGCGTTGAGTTCATCGTGAAGCCCGTCGCCGTACGGCACGACGATGTAGCCAGTATGCAGATCACCAACCATCAGGCAGTCCTTCCGCTCGGCTAAGTAAAGGGCCACCAGCAGACACAAGCAGGCGTCCAGGCCGTCTTGATCACTCTTGGGCGGCGGGGTTTTCTGGGTGGCGGAGGCGATCCACCGAACGATGTCGATGAGTCCGCGGTCGCGGAACGCGCCTGACGTCCGATCGCAAACGAGCTTCCAGTCCTCGGGCAAGAACGTTTTCCGCTTCGGGTTGTACTTGGGCAGGTTACCATCAGGACGCATCCAGTCGAGCGCAATCATCGCTAGCACCGGGTAGGTCTCGAACACCCGTGTGCCCGCGACTGGCTTCAGCGGGTCCGCTGGGTCGCCGAACCTCTTTAGGAACCGCCACACCGGTGCCTCTTTGCCAAACATCTTCTCCTTGGAGGTATTAGCCGGCTGCATCCCGCCGCGCCGGCTGCCGACCGGCGACCCGACAATGTCCTCGACAGGCCGCTGGCCCGCAGCTTTTGTCACAATGGTCGGCTGGTCGAGCAGTACGACTGTCGCCGTCGGCACCTGCTCATCCTGCCACTTGGCAATGACCTCTTCAGCCTTGCGGTAGTTCACCTTCTGGGGCGCACCAAGACTGCGGAACTTCCCGTCATCAAGGTGAAGCACCCCGACGAGCGCACCGGAGTTGGCGGCGGTCCACGCGGAATCGAACCCGACGAGCAGAGTGACCATGTCCGAGATCCTACCTCAATGGCCGAACAAGGCTGCGATGTTCCGGCTGCCGCGCAGCACGCGAAGAATCACCACGCCCTCGTCCTCGATGCGATAGAAGATAACGTACTCGCCGACGGGAAAGGTCCGCAGGCCGGGGCGCAAATCTTCATCGCGGGCACGTCCTAGATGGGGATGGCCGGCGAGAAGAAAGAACCGGTCTGTGATGGAGCCAATGAGGCGGTCGGCAATATCCAAACTGCCGCTTTGGCAAGCAACGTAATACCAAATTTCGTCGAGGTCGGAATCGGCCAGCGGCGAACGGCGGTGCCTCATCGGCGGGGCGTTTGTTGTTCGGCGGCAACGCGGGCTCGCCCACGCTGCGTCACCTGTTGGGCAAGGTCGCGCACGGATTCCTGCGTGATCGCGCGCCCTTCGCCACGGGCCAGAGAGGCTTCCGCCTCATCGACGGCGGCTAGGATTTCCGCGCGGGTACGTTCGCGCTCCTCCCACAATGAAAGAGCTTCCTTTATCGCGTCTTCCTCGCGCCGAAGCCGCCCGCTGTCAATCGCTAGCCGGACAAAAGCCCTTTGGTCGGGGGTGAGCTGCACGTCCATATGCCGTAGCGTAGGAGCCGGAAGCGCACGTGTCAAGCACACGTCCGACTTCTGATTTTTCATCACAAACCACCAGTGCGTCCCGTCACAGACATGCCCACCGGTCCAGTGCGACAATAGCCGTCTGATTGGGCAGCACACGTGTGTCCGTCTCTGAAGACGGCCCGCGCAGATGCCCCAAATCCATCTCAGCGTTCTTTGAAAATTGGGCACTTGACACGATTTACCCCACTTCGGAGGCCGATAAGACCCGAGACACGGCAAGAAATCGCGTAAGTCCTTATTCCGGAATACTTTGATATAAGTCCCTTAGATTCAAAGACCGAGTGGAAAAATCCCCGCTAACCCCATGATTCCACTAGACAGGGGGGAGGGGGGTAGGGGTACTAACCAGTAAACATGGGCGTCGCCGGGGCTAGAGCACGCCATCCCACCCGCAAATTTATTTTCGTCGTCGGCGACCGGAATCTAGGGCGACTATTCTCGCGATACACTTCTGCAAGGCACTCCGATCACCCGATGACCCGATCAGCCGATGGCCCGATTTCCCGCACCATTTTCCACGTCGACATGGACGCCTTCTTCGTCTCCGTCGAGGAATTGTTTGACCCGTCGCTGAAAGGCAAGCCAGTGGTGGTGGGCGGGCAGCGCGACGAACGCGGTGTGGTCTCGGCCGCATCTTATGCCGCGCGCAAATTTGGTGTGCATTCGGCCATGCCGCTGCGGACCGCAGCAAAACTTTGTCCGCAGGCGATTTTTGTCAATGGGCATCCCGAGCGCTATCGCGAATATTCGCACAAGGTACACGAAGTGCTCGGCCACTTCTCCCCGCTGGTCGAGATGGCTTCGGTGGACGAGGCTTACCTCGACATGACCGGGACCGAGCGCTTGCACGGCCGTCCGTTGCGTTCAGCGCATCAGCTCCATGCCGCGATGAAAGCGGCGACGCAGTTGAACTGCTCGATTGGGATCGGCACTTCGCGGCTGATTGCGAAAGTTTCTTCCGCCAAAGCCAAGCCGAACGGCCTGCTCTGGGTGCTTCCCGGAGAGGAGGCGAAGTTTCTGGCGCCGCTCGCGGTCGGCGACATCCCCGGCGTGGGCAAGGTGATGGAGCAAAAGCTGCATGCCATCGGCATTCAGAAAGTCGGCGACCTCGCGCGCCTCGACGACCGCGACCTCGAACATCGTTTCGGCAAATGGGGGCTGGCGCTGGCCGGGAAGTCGCGAGGCGAGGATGCGGGGGGATGGTTCGACAACGCGGTGGGGGAAAATGTCGATCCCAAATCCATCAGCCACGAGCACACGTTTGACGAGGATACGGGCGATGCGGAGCGTTTGCAGTCCACGCTGATGCGGCTCAGCGAAATGGTCGGGCGGCGTCTGCGCGAGGGCGGATACTTCGCGCGCACGCTCCAGCTGAAATTGCGCTACAAAGATTTCACCACCATCACGCGAGCGCATTCGCTGGACGAGCCGACGCAGATGGACAATCAGATATTCGATCATGCGCGGCGTCTGTTTTTCGCCAACTGGAAGCCGGGTGCGGCGGTGCGGTTGCTGGGAGTGCAAGCGTCAAATTTCGAATCGGGCGCAACTCAGCTTGACCTGTTGGAGCCTTCGAAAGATCAGCGTTGGCGGAAGGCGCTCGCCGCCGCGGATCATCTGCGCGACAAGTTTGGCGAAGCGGCGATCGGCCTCGCCCGGGGAATGAAAGGCGGATTCCGCGAACGCACCCACGAAAGTCCGGTGGGGCTGCCGGGTAAAGGTGGCGAAAAGAAGAACGACGGAACAAAGACGTGAAACTTTCGGTCCGTCCTGGAGTCAGATACCGGGTGGGGTGATGGCATGACGAAGTTTGTTGCGACTGGGGTGGTTTCGATCGCGCTGGCCTGGGCTGTGCCCGCGTATGCGGCGGAGAATCTCAAACTCAATCAGCATCTGGACTACACGAGCGACAGCCAGGATGGGCCGTTGATCGCCGGCGACCATCTCGAAGATGGCGCCGTCCCCGGCAAGCCGGCCTACGCAATTTTCTACGGCGAAGGCTGTTTCAATTCCAAGCGGCAGGCGCGGCGCACGGTCGAACTCTACGAAAAGTACAAGGGCAAGGTGCAGTTCGTAGTGGTGGATCTCGATCGTCCGCGCTCCCCGGCGCAGGAAGAGCTGGTGAAGAAATTTTATAAAGGATACATTCCGCACGTACTGGTACTGAATCGCGACGGCAAGACCGCGTACAACGCTTCCGGTGAAGTGGATTCGGGAGAAATCTCGAAGCTGTTGGAGAAAGCGCTGGCGCAGTAACGTCAATTCGCAACTTTTCTGCGGTGAACTCCCGTAGAGACGCGGCTTGCCGCGTCTCCCCCGACCGAGTACGCGAAGCCCAGCAAGCCAGGCGCTGCACGCGGAGACGGGGCAAGCCCCGTCTCTACAAGAGGATATTGCCAGCCACTCTACGAAATATATTCGCGAATGTAGTCGTCGCGCGAAGTGGCGAGTTGGTGACCGTCGCCATCGAAGATGACCTTGCCGTCGCGCAGAATCAGGAAGCTCATGGGCACTTCGCAATGCTGTCCTTTGGGCAGGACGACCATCTGGTTGGACGCCTTGTCGAACTGGTGCGTCGCCATGGTGAAGGCATCTTGCAGGCGGTGGGTCACCATGAGGGCACTGGTTTTCGAGACATCGCGTTGTTTCACGATGAGTTCGACGATGGTGTTCGAGGTTACGGGATCGAGTCCACCGGTGGGCGAGTCGTAGAGCAGCACCTCGGGCTGGGTGACGATGGCGCGCGCGATGGCCACGCGCCTCCTCATGCCACCCGAGAGTTCGGACGGACGCATATCATAAGCCTGCTCCAGTTCCACAAAGCGCAGCACCTCGCGCACCCGCCGCTCAATTTCCTCCGCCGAGACACGTTCCTCCATCAGCCGGAAGGCGACGTTTTCGGAGACTTTGAGCGAGTCGAAGAGCGCGCTTTCCTGGAACACGATGCCCACGCGCCGGCGCAGCTCGAAGAGTTCCTGTTCCCTCATGCGCGTGATTTCTTCTCCCAGCACGAAGATACGGCCGCTGTCGGGCCGCAGCAAACCGATGGCCAGCTTGAGCAGAAGGCTTTTGCCAGATCCGGCGACGCCAAACAGAGCTTTGGTTTCGCCGTGCGGCAACTGGAACGAAACGCCCTCGAGCACGACTTTTTCATCGAACGCGATGGAAACGTTGTCGAACTCGAGCGCGTAACC